>DATFHE010000372.1:0-2414 GCA_035248745.1 Anaerolineales bacterium
AACCCAAGTGGGAGTCCTGTATTCTTATCAGGATATTGATTCAGTTCTACTGCGGGGCCATAGAAATCGCTTAGATCCAGGTTGTCTGCTTCGATATAGGGCGTGATATCTTCCCAAGTATCAAAGAATTCAGCAACCGTAGAGACGCCGTTGGGTCCCACAAGCTGAGGCGCATTCCCGCCGGAGAGCATTGCCAGATAACGGGTAGCGTATTCTTCATGCGGCATGATCAAAAATTCGATCTCAATGTCCTCGTGCGTGGAATTGAATTTTTGAGCCAGTTCATTCTGGGCATCCACCTGGTCGGGATCGGTGCCGGTGCCCATGCCAACAAAGATGACCACTTTGACTTTTTCAGCCGGTGCCTGGGTTGCGGCAACACCTCCACCACATCCGGCAAGCAACAGGGATGTCAGCACAATCAGCGTCCACACCTTAAACATATTGTTTTTCATTTTCTCCTCCGGGAACTAAGCAGTTGATTCGGTTTTGCGTCAAAGAGACTCATTGTAGGACGTTTCACCTCCTGCGCGTGTAAGAAACTCTTTCTGCAAAGACGACAATAGGCACCCGCACGATTCACGGATGACCAGTTCGGTGCGCATCAGAGTCAGGGCCTCTGCCTGTTCGCCATTGATGAGGCGTGTCAGCTGGCGGACCGCTTCGCGCCCGACCTGCTCGATCGGCGCGCGCACAGTTGTCAAAGCAGGGGAGAGATAGCGAGCGAATGGGACATCGTCGAAACCGACCACGGATACGTCCTGTGGCACGACACGCTCTGCCAGTTTGAGAGCACGCATCGCGCCGATCGCGGCGTCGTCATCACCCGCAAAGACCGCGTCGAAATCGATTCCGTCCTCGAGAAGTCTCTGGATCGCGGTAAAGGCTTCTTCATCGTCAAACCCGCCGGAGGTGATCAGGCTAGAGTCAAACGCAATAGCGTGAGTTTCCAGTGCTTCCCGATACCCGCGCTCCCGCCAGACCGAGTCCTCGTGTCCTTCGGGTCCGCGCAGGTAAACGATCCGGCGCCGCCCATGCGTTTCAATGAGATGCTTGATCAGCATGGCGGCACCATCCTTGTTTTCGACCGCGATGACGGGGATATCTAAGGAATCCGGCGGAATTTGATGCAATAAGACAACGGGAAAGTCGAGGCTGTGCAGGCGGTACAGCTCGCCAGGTGCCAGGCTGTTGGTGAAGATGAGCAGACCGTCTGTATTGTGCTCGCCCAGCCGCCGGCGCGCCGTCGTGACCTGCTGCGTAGAATGGACGAGGAGATCATAGCCCGCCTCATGTGCCGCTGCTTCAATGCCCTTCAACATCGGTGAGAAAAATGCACCGCTGATCTCCGGCAGGAGCAGACCGATCGTGTTCGTCCGTTTGCTCGCCAGAACCCGCGCTGCGTGGCGCGGGACGAATTGCAGCTCCTCCATCGCCAGCCGCACACGGTCTGCCTTTTCTGCCTGGACGGGGGTAGTGCCATTCAGCACGCGGCTCACCGTGGCAATCGAAACGCCTGCATGGCGGGCGACATCGGCGATCGTGGGTGGACGGCTTTTAGGCATTGAAAAAGGAAATTCTTGAAAACGCTTTCTGAAAGCGTTTTCAAGAGTATACAGAAAATGGTCATAAGAGTCAACAGGGAGCGTTGTTTGGATGCTATGAAATCATCTTTCTTGTCTTATTTTTTATTCGAGCGGGATTATATAAGTAGGAACGAGCAGAGCTACATGACACAAACAGACTTTACAAGAGTATGATTGATTTGATGAAGAATCTCAAAACTGACGTCGTTGAGAGTCCTCAGACGGAATCGACACCTGCCATGCCGGGCGATGCCAGGATCTCCTCTGAATTTGAAGCTCTGTTCCTGGAGCATTGGGCGCCCGTCTACCGTCTTCTGTGCCGCCTGGTTGGCGACCCGGCAGAAGCGGAGGATTTGGCTTTGGAGACATTTGTCCGCTTGTATCGAAAGGGTCCACAGAGTCAAGAGGAATTCAATTCAGGTGGATGGCTCCATCGGGTCGCGACCAATCTTGGCTTGCATTCCATACGCAGCTGGAAGCGGCGTGAACAATATGAGATAACGTCTGGGAAGTATGCTCTGGAAGAGGCGGAGGAAGATCGCCCTGCAGAGATCCTGGCGCAGAAAGAAGAGCGGCATCTCGTCCGCCGGGCGCTTGCGAAAATGAATGAGCGGCAGTCTCAGCTTCTAGTCATGCGCCATTCCGGTTTCTCGTACAAGGAAATTGCTGAAACTCTCCATCTGGCACCTACGTCGATTGGCCCCTTGCTATTACGTGCAGAGCGCGAATTTGAAAAACACTATAAGGCGCTCATACAGGAGGAACGATGAGAAAACATCTAACAGACGGTGAACTGCGAGCTGCGCTCGATGAAGAGTTGGATGCCGG
>DATFHE010000373.1:0-8943 GCA_035248745.1 Anaerolineales bacterium
AAGAGACATAGGAATGGCTATTACGTTAGCCCGATCTTCCCGCGCTGGAGCATGGAAAAGTGGATCGAAGCAGGTCAGCCGTCTGTGCAAAAGCGATTAAGAGAGTATGGTGTGGAATTTCTGAGGGATTTACCTGCTCCTGAAGATCATGAGGAATTGATCCGGAAAGGCGAAGAATTTATTCACGCATTCGAGAAAAAACGGGAATCGAAATGACTCAACATCACATCGCCCAGATCAATATTGCCCGAATGCTCGCGCCGGTGGATGACCCAGTCATGGCGGATTTCGTCGCGCAACTGCCTCCAATCAATGCTCTGGCGGAGGAAAGTCCCGGTTTTCTCTGGCGGCTCCAATCCGAAGGCGGAGATGCGACAAGCATCAAGGCCTATGATGAGGATATGATTATTATCAACCTGACAGTTTGGGAAAGCGTGGAAGCTCTTCGAGAGTATGTTTACAAGAGCGCGCACAGCGCGGTAATGCGCGACCGCAGACGTTGGTTCGAGAAATTTGACGGTCCCTATTATGCTTTGTGGTGGATTCCTGCCGGGCACCTACCAACTCCTCAAGAAGGTAAGGAACAACTGGAATATCTACGCAAACATGGCGATTCGGTATATGCGTTCTCATTCAAGAATGTGTTTGCTGCGCCTGGAGTGGAGGTTGGCTCGAGCCGCTGATCTGCGTGTTTTATTCTTCTTGACACCTGCCATCGTGGGTGATAAACTCTCGCTATCAAATTCTTTTTTGAAAGGAGGCACGAAAAAATGAAATCCATCTTGTCTGCTATGAATTGTGTTTTGAGCGCGCTTCCTAAGGGTAAATCATAGTAACGGCTTTCGTCGTTTTGATATGCTATTTGCCGCAGGAGCGTCTCGCCCTGCGGTTTTTCTTTTAATCATCGACCTGACAGGTCTCCGCGGGAGTGTGAAGAGTTTGAAATCTCGCAGACCTGTCAGGTCTTCTGATGAAAAGAGTATGAAAACAGATGAGTTTTTCGACCTGTTCGATGAACTGGATGACAACGAAGAAGTTGACAGTTTTATAGACAAAGACAAGCGCCGCAAACGCTTCCCTGACCGGCATTTCAAGTACGTGCGTGAGGCAAACTCTGAATTTCTCGAGGGGCAGGATGACTCGCGCCGAAATTTCAAATTCACCTATTCTGCTGCCCGTTTTGAAGAGGGCTGGCTGCTCGAATCTCTGGGTGATTTCTATGAGCATCGCTGGATCAGTGACGTGCTAATGCGCCTCAAAGGCGGGAAGGAAGCCTCGGTCTACCTCTGCCGGTCGGGTCCGGCGATCGAAGCGTCTCTGGTGGCTGCCAAGGTCTATCGTCCTCGTTCGCTGCGTAATCTCAAGAATGACGCTGAGTACCGTACGGGACGTGTGGATCTCGACGAGTCCGGGCGCGCGATCACGAAGGAAGGTGACCTGCACGCTATGAAGAAGCGTACCGCTTACGGGGAAGAACTCCGTCATCAATCCTGGATCGCGTATGAGTTCCAGACCCTGGAGACGTTGCTTGCAGCAGGCGCGGATGTGCCCAGGCCCTATGCTATGGAGAAGAATGCCATCCTCATGGATTACATCGGGGATCTGGAAGTCGCTGCGCCGACTCTCAACGCGGTGACGCTTGAACCTGATGAAGTACAGCCTCTGTTTGAGCGTATCGTTCACAACATTGACTTGCTTCTTTCCAACGAGCGAATTCACGGCGACCTGTCTGCGTACAACATCCTCTACTGGGGCGGGGACATCACACTGATCGATTTCCCGCAAGTCGTTCCGCCCGAATCAAATCCTGCTGCATGGACGATCTTCCTGCGCGACGTGACGCGTGTCTGTCAGTACTTTGCCTCTCAGGGAGTCAAGCGCGACGCTCGAAGGCTCGCTGCTGATTTGTGGACGTCGCACGGGCATCAAGTCATCAAGATCGACCCGCGCGACCTTGACCCTGAAAAGAAGGAAGACCGGCGCTTGTGGGAAAAGCAACGGATTGAGCACTAAAAAGAACCCCGGCAGCGAACTGTCGGGGTTCTTTAATGTCATTTTGCAGTAAAAGAACTTTTATGTTTGCCCCAGAGCCCGTATCCTGCATTTCTCCTTCTCTCCCGCCGCTCGTGCTGTTCGTGGATTTGCTCCACGTGATCGGCTTTTTCCTCGATGGCAGCTTCCAGCCAGAGGCGACCCTTTTCCGCTGTGGCATGGCTTCCCGCGCCGTATGCGCCGGTTTTGGTGTCATCGTCCCAGGGCGGGTTTGCGACCAGTGAGCCGCCCTCGATCCAATCCATGTAGTAATCGGGGGTAGAAACGAAATCGACTTCATCCACGACGCGCTCCATTCTGCAGAGGTCCGGGCGCAGATGCAGTAGATAAGAGGTCTCCAACTCACAGGCATGTCCCATCCCGCCGATAGGCGATGTCCGATATTTTTGCAACGCCTCGACTCCGACTCTGCCTGAAGTGTGCAGCCATGTCGTTGCACAGAAGATCCTGCGGTGACGTTCACCTGCATACTTCACGATGTTGACCAGAAACGACGTATTGCCTCCGTGTCCGCTCATGAGATAAAAACGGTCAAAGCCGCGCGCCACAAGGGTGTCGATTACTGCCAGCCAAAAATCCTCAAAGGCGCGCCCGCCAGCGTTCATTGTTGCGGCAAAAGAGGAGCGATGTGTGCTGACTCCGTATGGCATCACAGGCATCGCAAAGCTGCGTGTAGGCACTTTATTAGCTGTGCCCTTTGCTATTGATTCTATAATGATGGTATCGACTGAGAGGGGGAGATGAAAGCCATGCTGTTCCGTGTGACCGATGGGGATCAAGATCGCCTTACCAAGTTCTGAATCGGGTGGTAATCGAGTCACCGGTAAAGTATGCGTTGTATGTGGAAGGGATAAGAGAGATTGGAGACTGGAGATCTTAAAGAATGATTGGGGATCGAGCCCTTGTGGGGTTAGACAATACACACGCGAGAAGCCATCATCGCGCAGGCTGTCCAGCAGGTTGGAAAGGTATGCAAGAAGAAGTGGCTCCGGTACTTCCAGTCCGCTGCTGCGCCAACCGAATGGGAATGGTGGCAGGAGCCCGGCGCGCGCTGGGTTGCTTAGTTGGCTGGATAATAGGTTGAGGTCATAACCTGAACCGAGAGGCAATACAAGCGGTGTGTCTCGAGAGAGAGCAGCAACAGCATCCCAAGTCATGTCGTCATAGTTAAAGAACTCAGTCATAAAAGCCTCCGTCTATTTTGCGCATAGCCAATAAGTTACACTAACTTTTTTTATGAATATAACTCAAAGTGAAAGCTCGCCAAATTCAGATGCATACTGAATAATGCTCGGCACAACAGGATCGGAAAAACGGACAACCATGAATTCTTCGTCCATGTAAGCCCCATTTCTCTGGCATCACTCGGTGGGGTAGTGGATGGGACTGAAATTGGTCTAAGCTATTCTCTAGCCGCTGCCTTTTCGTTGCGTATCCAGATCTGCATATTCATCTGGGCAGCAAATACCAATCCAGGAAGCGTTCCATGCGTTCATAGACGTCGTAGAGGTTCTCGCGGCGCAGGAAGCCATGCGGCTCATTACCATAGGTCTTATATTCGAATACTTTATCGTGCCGCTTCAGTGCCTCGACCCATTCCTCCGAGGCTTCGGGGGGGACGATCGTATCTAGTAATCCGTGCAGGATTAGCACAGGTTTTTGGACGTTCTTAACATCCGCAATCGGCGACCCTCTCAAATAATATCCGTAATTCACTGCAGGATGCCCCAGAAATATCTCTGTGTAGAGACGCAAACGCTTTTCACACAACGCCCAGGAGCTGACCAGGTTTGAATCCCCATATTTTGAAATACCGCAGGCATATAGATACTCCGGGTCACGAGAGAGGCAGCAAATTGTCATGTACCCACCATAACTACCTCCCGCGATGCCTATGCTTTCCGGGCGAATTTCCTTGAAGTTTCGTAGAAATTTTGCAGCATGCAGACAGTCCTGCGTGTCGCCGACGCCCCAGCTGTCATAGTTGAGGCGCTCGAATTGCTTACCGTATCCCGTCGAACCACGGTAGTTTGGCGCCACGTAGGTATATCCCTTGGCTGTAAAGTACTGTGCCAGCTCGTCCCAGATATATCCATACTGGTCCTTGGGTCCTCCGTGGGGATAGACAATCGCTCCGCCATTCGAGGTTTCAGGCTTGTATAAGAACGCGGGAATCTCCAATCCGTCGAAGCTCTTGTAGCCGACAACTTCAGGCGTCACCTTCTTGTTGTTCTGCATTGCCGGTGGATTTGAGTACGTCAGCTGCGTGATCTGTTTGCTGGATAGCTCGATTCGATAAAGGTCAGGCGGCAGCAGGGGACTCTCGTATTCAAACGTAAGAAATGAACCATCACGCGACCAATTAGGGTTCGAATGGAAGCCCTGCCCATTTCGTACATTGGTCACTGCACCTGTCTCTACGTCGACCAGGCTCAGATCAAACGCGCCGCTGCGATTAAAGATAACAGCCATCTGCTTACCATCCGGAGACCACTCGAATTGAAAAACATCGTGTCCCGTGTTGGTCAACTGGTGCAGCCCGTCCCCGTTCGGTCTCACCAGATAGATTGCATCATGTTCTGTTTCCTGGGCTATGAACGCAACCCATTGGCCATCCGGCGACCATTTGGCAGAAAGCGCCCGGGTAGACGGTTTGCCATACAGCGTGATGGACTTGCCACTTACCATTTCGAGCAGCACGATATCCAGCCGGTTCAAGTCATCGAAGCGGCGCAGAGTGTAGACGATGGACGTTCCATCGGGAGAAGGACGCGCGTCCCAGTGATCGCCGAGGATATCGGTGGTGAGGGCGCGGGGCCAACTGCCATTGATGTCGGTAAGAAGCAACTGGTCTGCCTCGTTGCGCTCCACCGAAACGATCAATCCATGTGAGTCAGGCATGAAGCGTGGACTCCCGGCGGCAATCGCAAAGTCTGTGATCTTTTTCGGCAAGCCTCCCTCGCGCGGAACAAGATGGACATGCCCTTTGATACCAAGGGCAATCCATTTGCTATCCGGAGACCAGGCGGGAATCTCATCATCCCAATACGCTGTCAAAGGACGGTCTGTGGTGAGGCGCCTGAGCCAGCCTCCCCTTGATGGCATCAGGAAAACATCCGAGAGAGTCTCGGAGTCTGTAATACAGGCGATCCATTCGCCGTCTGGGGAGAGCGCATGCGAGCGGATACGCTCGAGCGAGGTGATCAGAGATAAGTTCCAGCCTTCGGGAGGTTTGAGGTCCGGCCGTTTGAGCGAGGGCCATCCGTTGCGTTCATATTTCTCTGTAAGTTTGATGGGGTTGTCCATGAGGTCCTTTTCTCTGCAAGTATAGTCAACAATTAGCGGGATGCCTACTATTCCCTGCATACATTTACAAGTAAAATCATAGCTACAGCCTGAAAGTGCTTTCATAATTATTGGAAATTTGATAATGGATATCACTAGCCTGCAGAATCCGCGGATCAAGCACATCGTTCGATTGCGCGATGAAAAACGCCAGCGCAAGGCGGATGGTTTGATGCTGGTAGAAGGCTGGGATGAGATCCAGCTCGCGCTTTCGGCAGGGCACCAGCCTCACACAATCCTTTCCGCGCCGGAACTGGTTTCTCGTCCAATTAATATAGACAACGTTGATACAGAGAGGATCACGGTCGGCCGGCAGGTTTTTGAAAAGATGTCCTACCGTGACAACCCGGACGGTTGGCTGGCCGTCTTTCCTATTCCGCAAGTTTCCCTCGAGAAGCTGAAGTTAGGTGACCTGCCCCTTGTGATCGTTGCCGAATCTGTCGAGAAGCCGGGCAATCTCGGCGCGATCCTGCGCACCGCGGACGCAGCTCATGCGGATGCGCTTCTGGTCTGTGACCCACGCGTGGATGTGTGGAACCCGAACGTCGTGCGTGCCAGCCGGGGGGCCATTTTCAGCGTGCCCACTGTCGAGTGTGATAATTCTTCCGCTTTAAGGTGGCTGAAGAGTCATGAAATCTGCATCCTTGCCGCCACACCTTCAGCAAAACAGGTTTATTCCGATATTGATCTGCGCCAACCTCTCGCCATCGCCGTTGGGACGGAGGATCAAGGTCTTACAGAGTTCTGGATGTCCAGCGCAGACGTGAAAGTCAAAATTCCCATGATGGGCAGGGTGAATTCGTTGAATGTATCGGTCTCTACGGCTCTGATTGTTTACGAAGCTGTTAGGCAGAGAAACAAATAGCTCTATTAGAATGGGTTAGAGCAGGAAGCATATTGGCCTTGGCAATTTGGAACAATCAAGGAATATCTCATGAACATCAAAGCCGTCCTTTTCAGCCTATTCATTATTCTCGTGTCGCAGACCCTGAGTGCATGTGGGAGTCCTGTGTCAACGTCTACACCAATCCCTACTGTACTGCCTACACCCACCACCGATCCCCGGCAACCTGCAAAAGTCGTAGAGGCGTTCTGGGTTGCCCTGGAAGCTGGAGATCTGGAAACAGCAATGGTTTACGTGGACGAAAAGGCGACGTGTGCTGGAAGATGCTATTTCACAGGAAAACACATGTTCCGCGCGGTTTTCCAGAGCTATATTAACGGGGGCTATATCACGAAGATCAGTGACGTGAAAAATGTTGGGAATATTGTCACTTACTCGTGGGAAGTCTATCGGAATGGGAATTTTATCCAGGCGGGCAAAGGAAATGAAATGATGCAGGTGGAAAATGGTAAGATCATTTATTGGGAAAGCCAGCATAGTTAACTCACTTCCCATTCGTTTCCATAATCAAATGGCGCATCCACAGGATGCGCCATTTGATTATGATACACTCACTGCGTCGATGGTCTGAGGTATCGTTTGTAGTCATGGGTTACCTTTGGAACGCGAGTTCTGCATGTAGGAAGGTGTACCACCAGTGATAACGCAGCAAACTGTGCTGAATTAGTGATATGATTCATACAAATATTCACTTCAAATTTGCTATCCGTAGGGGCGTGACGATGTCCCTCCCTGTAAAACCATTATCATACTGGAAACGTATCTTTAATCAGACATGAAACCACTACTGCATGTTTTGATCGTCGAAGACTCGCTTGACGATGCTGAACTGATAATAAGGGAAATTCAGCGCGGCGGCTATGAGGTAGATTGGGAACGGGTGGAAACAAAACCAGCGATGCAGGTGGCTCTCTCACGTCAGAGGTGGGATATTATTCTCTCCGATTACTCCCTGCCTCAATTCAGTGCCCTGGCAGCTCTTGCGACGCTGAAAGACAGCGGATTGGATATCCCTTTCATTGTCATTTCCGGCACTATCGGCGAAGAGACGGCAGTTGCCGCGTTGAAGGGCGGAGTACACGACTTTCTGGTAAAGGACAAACTTGCGCGGCTTAATCCGGCGATTGAGCGTGAGCTCCGTGATGCCGATGCAAGACGTTCCCGGCGCGAGGCTGAAACAAGATATCAGTTGCTGGTGGAACGGCTTCCCATGATCGTTTATCTCAGCCCAGTGGGGAATATAAGCCATACCACGTACGTCAGCCCACAGGTCCAGACCATCCTTGGGTACACCCCCGAGGAATGGCTGGCGGACCCAGAATTCTGGCGAACCAGGCTTCATCCGAATGACCGCGAGGGGGTGATCCATACGGTGGAGGAAAGTGAACGTACTGGTGACCCCTCTAGTATGGAATATCGGATGCTGACGCGGGATGGAAAGATCATCTGGTTTCATGACCAAGCCGTGCTGCTCCGAGACGATAAAGGACAGCCTCTCTACTGGCAGGGGATAAAGGTGGATATCACCACACGTAAACAGGCAGAGGCAGAGATTCTCTCCCTGAACGCTGAACTCGAGCGACGTGTGCAGGAGCGCACAACGGAACTGGAACGCGCCTTGCGGGCGAAGGACGAATTTCTGGCAAGTATGAGCCATGAACTCCGTACGCCTCTGAATGCCATCCTGGGCCTTTCGGAGAGCCTTGCCGAGCATGTGGCGGGTTCGCTGAATGAGAAGCAGCAGCGTTATGTGAAAACCATCAGTGAAAGTGGTAACCATCTCTTATCCCTGATCAATGACATTCTGGATCTCGCGCGCATCGAATCGGGGCAAGTCGTTCTAAATATCAGCGAAGTGGATCTGCAGCAAGTCTGCCAAGCCAGCCTGCGTATGATCAACCAGATGGCGCATAAAAAGGAACAGGAAGTAACCCTGGAGATTGAGGATGGTATCGATTTCATCTGGGTGGATGAGCGCCGTCTCAAACAGATCCTGGTAAACCTATTGAGTAATGCCGTCAAATTTACACCTGCAGGCGGCAAGCTCGGGCTCCAGTTAAAGGGGAGCTTGAAGGAAAAGAGAGTCATGTTTATCGTCTGGGATAATGGGATTGGAATCGGCGAGAATGATCTAGAGCGCTTGTTCCAGCCTTTCGTACAGTTGAATTCCAGCCTCTCACGGGAAGCACCGGGTACAGGCCTGGGATTAGCGCTTGTGGCTCAGATGGTACGCTTACATGGCGGGAGCGTGCGTGTGGAGAGTCAGGTCAATGAAGGCAGTCGATTCATCGTCACGTTGCCCTGGGAGCCAGCGATAGCGACAGATGCCGAGCTCCGTATGAAGAGCACAGGGAAATTCCGCGCCATTCGCCCGGATGCCAAAGATAGACCCATCATTCTGCTCATCGAAGATACGAAGGAAGCAACAGCCATGGTTACCGATTACCTGCAAATGGCGGGATATCAAGTGTTGACGGCACGCGAAGCCCTCACAGGCATGGAACTGGCGAAGCGCACCCGACCGGACCTGATTCTCATGGATATTCATCTTCCGGGCATGGATGGTCTGGAAGCAACCCGGCGCCTGCGAGCAGACCCGGATTTTCGCACGCTTCCCATTATTGCTCTCACCGCCTTAGCAA
>DATFHE010000374.1:0-5561 GCA_035248745.1 Anaerolineales bacterium
GCGCAAAACCACGTCACCTCTATCAGCCATTTTCTTTGCTCTCGAAACATCCAGACCGAAATCAGAAGAACAGCTGTGACCGGTATGATGGCACTGGTGTATTTCACGCCCATGGCCAGTCCGGCAAATATTGCCGCAAGACGCCACCAGTTTGTGTTGCCTGTATGGTGCCCCTGCCACAGGGTATATAAAGTGGACAGTGCAAAAAAGCTGAGTGCCAGGTCTGTATAAGCCCAGGATGCAAGCAGCGGCAGTGATGGCATGGATACGAGGAGCATTAGAACCCACCACGCGGTATGGTCATCCCATAGGTTGCAGGACCAATGCCAAAGAAGCAGACCGATAGACACCCCCCAGAGAAAATGAAGTTGCTGAGGGACAATATCTGTTCCCAACCCTAATCCCCAGACGAATGCTCCCTCGACGATTCCGGGAAACCAGTAGGGAGGCATATCGTAAGCGCGAACTCCGCCATCCTGAAGCCATAGATACGGAACGGTCAGGTGATAGAGAAGTGCATCAAAAGCCTCGACTGGCGGCAGCAAGGTTAGCAGAAAGGTAAACCCCAGCCCGAGCAGGCACATCCACCTCATCCAGCCAGGGACGTGTGAGGCAGATTCCCTTATCTGAGACATGCACTCGCCAATACCTGCCAGCACGTCTGCCATCATTCCCTGATACACAAACCAGATCAGGAAGAAAATTTGGATGCCCAGCAGGATTTCAAATCGAGCCACTCCTAGTGCTGCCAGGATAAATCCGAACAAGCCAAGCACGCCCAGGCCGAGCCCGCCGGCCAAAAGGAGTGTTGTGATTCGGTTGCCCTCGCCGACGACTTGCCTGATTGTCCATGTGCCTAGCGCGAGTGCATTAAGCAAAAGTATGGACGTGACAACCAGCGTCCATACGGTCAAAGATAACTGATCGATGATTTGCAGCGCAAGCGGCTTTTGCACCACATAATATGCTGCAACAACAAAACCGGACCAGATGAGTACAAAAAAGATACGCAGTGCGGCGACGTTCTTTGGACTCATGCATTAATTATAAGTTAGGAATCAAAAAGCGACACCGAGAGGTGTCGCTTTTTGATTTTACTCACCTAAATAATCACGTAACTTGCGCCGGATGGAGGGATGGCGCAGCCGGCTGAGTGCCTGCGCTTCGATCTGGCGGACGCGTTCGCGAGTGACGCCCATCTTGCGCCCCACTTCCTCGAGGGTATATGCCTGACCATCCAGCAAGCCGTAGCGCAATTGCAGAATACGGACTTCGCGCGGGGGTAAGCCATTAAGGACCTCGCCGAGATGTTCCTTCAGTAAGTTATAGGTCGCGGTATCGTCGGGTGGGGGAGCCTCATCATCCTCGATGAAATCACCGAGCACGGAGTCCTCCTCATCATCTGTTGGCGTTTCCAGCGACAGTGGGCGGCGCGCGACCTGGATCATGTTCTCCACTTTTTTGGGAGGGACATCCAGAGCCACGGCGAGTTCTTCCACGCTGGGTTCGCGCCCGAGGCGCTGCGTAAGTTGGTGCTGGACACGCAACAATTTATTGATCTGGTCCCCCATGTGCACCGGCACACGGATCGTACGTCCCTGGTCGGCAATGGCACGAGTCACAGCCTGGCGAATCCACCACGTTGCGTAAGTAGAGAACTTATGACCGCGACGATAATCAAACTTCTTCGTGGCACGGATCAAACCGATATTGCCTTCCTGGATCAGGTCCAGGAAGGGGACGCCACGCCCCATATACTTCTTTGCCACCGAAATCACCAGGCGCGAGTTTGCCGTGATCAAATGTTCACGGGCTGCCCAGCCATCTTCGATCAATTTTCGCAGCTCAGAACGGCGCCGCGGGCTGGCGTTACCCTTGGCAAGTTCCTCGCGTGCCATCCGTCCGCGTTCAATGCGTTGGGCAAGTTTTACTTCCTCTTCTGCGGTCAAGAGCGGAACGCGGCTGACTTCTTTCAGATACAAGCCAATCGTATCATCGGTATCGATGTTGGCGAGGTAATCATCTAAAGAAAGGTCAACTTCCGGTTCCGCTTCCGTCGCCTCCACAGCGACCAGTTCATCTTCCGTCGGTTCTACCGTCGCGGTGTCTTCCATAAAAGGGATGCCCGCGCTTAAGAGAGCCGAAAAGGCTTCTTCAAGCTGTTCCACGTCCTGTTCGGCTTCCGGGAAGAAATGCAAAATATCGTCGAGCGTGATATATCCTTTTTGGCGGCCCAGCTCTACGAGCCGCGCGATTGCGGAAAACTCTTCTTCTTCGTCAACCATCAAAATTTTATCTACATCCATTCGCTACAAATCCAATTCTTTTTAGTATCAGAATACACGTTTTTCGTGTAAATTTCAATACTCATTTCATTACTAATTCGTAACCTGAGTACTACATTAAAACTATTAAGGCTGAAGGGTCGCAGTCTCGCTCAGTAGCGTGCCCGCACCAGCCTCAGAGGTAGGGGTCTCCAAATAGGGCGGGTTTGTCAGCAGCCCCAGCAGAGCGTCGATTGCACTTCTGCTTACGATGACAACCCTGTCTCCGTCGCGAACATAATAACCGCTCTCTGAGGGAGTAATAACACCGACGTCAACGGTTCGTTCCCCTCCACTTGTAAACTTTAAGTTCAGAACATATTCGGGATCTTCCAACCCTACAATCCCGGGGTCGACATCAGGAACTGTCTCCAGGATACGCATGGTTGTCACCTGGCTCGCGGCGGCTTCCGCCGACGCCTGATCTGCTTTGGCTTCTTCAGGCTGAGTCAATGCCCAGGCGCTATCTTCCCCGCGTGCCACCTCAACGGTTTCTCCTGATTTTGCTTCGATCCGAATACTGGTAGGTGTGCCTTCCTCGGCAGTAAAAAGATAGGTCGGCGCAGTTTCAGTGCCAGGCTCCGCGGTGAGTTCGATGTCTACAGGCTGTGCGCGGTTATTCAAGTAATAATAGGCTCCAACCAGCACGAGCAGGAGGACAATATAGACGACTGTGGCGGGGCGAATCATACCCTGTCTATCCCTTCCGGCGGCGTGACAGCCACGTGGAAACGCCCCACAGCACGACCAGACCCGGAATAATAAAGACGGAACTAAGCAGGATTGCAATCCAGGCAAACGGATTAGGAATCTTGAAGGTGCGCTCCGTTGGCGTCCTGGGCGTAATGTTGGCAAGCTGTTCCTGCTCTGCGGACCAATCCACCGAGTTGACGAACATGTCTCCATTGCCATAGGCATCGAAGATTTGGTCCACTGCAAAATTCGAGGTGCCAAACACGACCACACGACCGCCTGTGGTGGAATCTTCGGCTGCAACTGCGAGGGTGAGCGGTCCCTGAACTTCCGTTGGATCCATCCCTACTTCGGAGCCACCCTGGGTCAGACTTGTAAAATCGGTCTCTCCCCAGGAGCGCTCGTTGGTCTGGACGAGGGGGGTGAGAGTCTCTGCCTCTGTTGAGCCTGCCAGTGTAAAACTGCGCGTGAATGGGAAGAAGGCGACCAGATTGTTCATGTTCACTGTGACCGGGTGAGCCGAGTCATAGTAGGATGCTGCGGCTGTTGTTGGCTGGGGACTGTTGAGATCGATCACAATGTCGTTATTGAACGTGATGCCCCAATCCTGAGCAAGCATCTCTGCCAGGGGGTCACTGGAATCTCCAAATTCTGTGAGAGCAGTGGGGTCCTCCATCACGATCAGAGAGCCGCCCGCGGCGAGATACTCGTTTAATAGATTTACTTCGTCCTCGGAAACAGGCTGCAGCGGACCAGCGATGACGATCAGGCTGGCATCCTCCGGGATTTGATTTTCAGCCAGGAGATTCAGTGTCTTCACTGTATAGTTTTTGCTCTCGAGAGTCGACTTCGCCCGGGTCATGGACGCTTCGCCAGCCTGCTCGATATCACGTTCGCCGTGACCCGTCAGAAAGTAAACCACGTTATTGCCCGGGTTGAGCAGGCGCAGCATTCCCTTGAGGATCTCTGATTCACTGGCAAAGGCGACAATCTCCTGGCGGTCGCCCATCTGCAGAAGAAGCTTTCCATCGCCAGTGATGCCTGCGTTTCTCGCGGCTTGCGGATCAAGGTCTGGATTGATGAATTGGTAGTCAAACTTGCCATTGCTATTGGCTTTGATGTTGCTTAATAACTGTTCCGTCGTCTCTGTGTTGCTTGCCTGTGAGAAGAACGCCGTCGCCGTCACATTTTCCGGAAGGGTATCCAGCGCGGATGTCAGTTCCGGGGAAAGCGTGTTGACATTGTCTTCTGTTAAGTCCAGAACTTGTTTGGGGTTCTGGAAGGCAAGCACGTTTCCAACGACTAGAATGCCAAGAAACGCGAGGGTCATGATCAGGGCGTTGCTTCCATGCCGGGCTTGCCTGCCGGTAAAGAAGCGGCGAACCCGGTCTGGCTCCATAATTGCATACGCAGCGAGTCCCAGAATGATGAGACCAGCACTGATAATCAGATATCGGTTGGCATCTTCTGCAGTCAGCCCTGAGAACACCTGCATGGATATCAGCCCACGCGTAATACCCAGAAAGAATGTAGCGATACATGCCAGGAGAGCGAAGATCAGCGCAACAATGGAATAATTACGAGCAGCAGACTGATTCTTTTCTTTCATTAACGCCATCTCCGAGATTCAATAGCAGAGGTTCCAATAAATAAGCCGAGGGCGATCAGGCTCAAAAAGTAAATGATATCGGTTAAGTACACACGTCCCTGATTAAACGCATCATAGAAATGCGATTGCATGCTCAGGTACTGGAACACTTCGCCGCCCGTTCCCTGCAAAAGCTGTGCAGGAAAACCGACGAGCCACCACAGGAAGACGAACACACTCAAAGTCACGAAGAGTGCTGCTACCTGATTGGTGAAAATAGCGGAGATCCCCACCCCCAACGCCAGGAAGGAAGCTGTCACCAGAATCACACCCAGATATGATGAGATGACCAGCTGCTGGTCGATGCCCGGTGAAACGAGAACAAAGTGCAGAAGGAGAGGATAGATCAGCGTCACTGCAAGAATCGTCAGGATAAAAAGGAAGCCTCCCAGCCACTTCCCGGCGACGAGTTCAAAGTCTGTAACCGGGGCCGTAAGGAGTAATTCCAATGTGCCCATACGCGCCTCGTCTGCGAGTAGCCGCATCGAAATCGCGGGGATGGCCAGGACCAGCAGAAAGCCGAATGCCCCTGTGACGGGTCCTATATCTGGTGTTTGCCCAAAGCTTTGAAAGGCATTTTGAATAAAGTACAAAATGTTGATGGCGAAGATAATGCCGATTGTCAGCAGGATCATGAATGCCACCACATAGGCAATCGGGCTGATAAAGAAATGGTTGTATTCGCGTTTTGCAATGATCCAAATATTTCTCATTGATCCCTCATGAAGATTGATGTTCAGCAGCATTGTCGCGGGTAAGCTCCAGGAAGATCTCTTCGAGACTCAATCCCACCGGTCGCATTTCGAGCAGTTCATAACCTGCCTGAACGACCGCTTTCGCGACCTGCGGCCGCGCATCTGCTCCCGCGCTAAATTCAAATTCAACAGAACCATCCG
>DATFHE010000375.1:0-5074 GCA_035248745.1 Anaerolineales bacterium
GAGGGCAGAGAGCTCGTTTTGTTATGGTTATAACAGGCAGCGTTTGCTTTACAAATCAGCCCCTCCCTGCTATACTTTCAATCGTTAATGTTGACTTTTTCTGCTCTCTTTAGTGGGCAGTTTGCTTGAGAAACAACCGTACTTCTACGTCTGATCCCTCGCAGCAAGTCAGCGAGGGACTTTTAATAGCCGCCGAAACGGCATTCGGAATGAACTTAACCGCCACTGGCGGATAAATATATTTTTTAATAAGTGAGGATAAACATACTTGTATGAGTAAGCACGGAAAATTGAAGATTATTCCCCTGGGAGGACTAGGGGAAGTGGGCAAGAACATGACTGCCTACGAATTCCAGAATCAGATCCTGGTTGTGGATACGGGCATTATGTTCCCCAAAAACGACATGCTCGGGATCGATTACATCATTCCCGACTTTGAATATTTGCGTCAAAAGGCGGATAAGGTCGTGGGAATTGTGATCACGCACGGACACGAGGACCATATCGGCGCCATTCACCACGTGTTGAGCGAGATCCCGGTGCCCGTCTACGCAACTCCGCTGACTCGCGGGCTGATCGAGGTGAAGTTGGCGCGCAATAACGTGGCCAAGGCAATGTTGAATACGGTCGAGGCGGGGGATTCGGTCGAGATCGGTCCTTTCAAAGTGGAGTTCGTTCACATCTGTCACTCGATTCCGGATGCTGTCAGCCTGGGGATCACCACGCCTGCTGGCTTCGTCGTTCATATGAGCGACTTCAAATTCGATCACACACCCGTCGATGGCTGGCCGACAGACTATGCCAAGCTGGCGGAATTCTCGAAACGCGGCGTGGATCTTCTGCTCTCCGATTCGACGAACTCAGAACGCCCCGGCTGGACGCCCTCGGAAATGGTGATCGGACCGGCGTTTGATAAGGTCTTTACGGAAGCACCCGGGCGCGTCATCGTGGCAACGTTTGCTTCCCTGATCTCACGCATCCAGCAGGTGGCGAATGCGGCGGCAAAGCACGGGCGCAAAATGGCGATTGCAGGTTCGAGCATGGTCGATAACGTCAAGATCGCTCGCAAGCTGGGCTATCTGGATATCCCGGATGATGTGATTATCCCGCTGGACCAGGCGCTTCAGATGCAAAACCACAAAGTTGTGCTGATGTGCACGGGTTCACAGGGCGAACCATCGTCGATTGTGGGACGTTTGTCCGCGGGCACGAACCGCCAGTTCGACTTGAAACCGAATGATACAGTGGTGCTGTCTTCTCACCCGATTCCCGGCAACGAGGAAAGCATCAGTAAGACGATTAACCGCCTGCTGCGCCGCGGCGCGCGCGTGATCTACGACGCGATCGCGCCGGTGCACGTCTCCGGCCACGCCTCACAGGAAGAGCAAAAGCTTCTGTTGAATATGGTGAGGCCAAAGCACTTCCTGCCGATCCACGGTGAGCTGCGTCAACTAAAACGGCATGGTATGCTGGCTGTCGAAGTGGGCATCCCGGAAGAAAACGTGATCGTGGTCGAAAATGGACAGGTTGTCGAGCTCTCGGGCGGCAAGGTCAAGATGGGAGATCGCATCCCCGGTGGCTACGTCTTTGTCGATGGGCAATCCATCGGCGAGGTGGATTACGACATCATGCGCGAGCGAGGCAAGCTTGCCCGCAACGGCATCTTCCTGATCGATATCAGCGTGGACAAACTCGACGGGCGGCTCCTGCACGACCCTGAAATCATCACGCGTGGTTTTGTCTCGCCGGAAGATGCTGAAGAGATGATCCCCGAGGTTCGCAAGCGGATCATGGAAGCAGTCAATGGCGGCAGGATGGATAATGAAAAGGACATCGTGAATGCGGTGCGATCGTATCTCTATGAAGAGACCAAACGCAAGCCCATGGTGCTTGTCACGTTGAGCAAAGGATAGATCACTATCAAACGAACAGCCCGACCAAAATGGTCGGGCTGTTTTGCTGTAGGGTAGGTTGGCAACCCCCTACTTTTTATTGCGCCTGCACAAGCAAATTCAAAAACTCTGCTTCGATGCGATTGTTCCCAGCCGCGACCTGATATCCAACAAACAACCAGGGCTGCGCGGAGTTGAGCGGGACCGCGCTGAATTCCGCTTCACTTACACTTAACTTTTGGATTCTCACCTCGCCATTACTCAGTTCAAAGATAACGCTATAACGAGGAGGATCCTGCGTGGGGTCCTCCGCGAAGTTTTCCAGGCGGAGTATCTCTACTTGCTCTGGCATTTTCTTTTGAACAAGCGCTCTATTTCTCACATTATCGCCGGCCGGCAGGACAGCCACCAGTCCCTGCGATGTAATGTTGGGCTCTGCGAAAACTCCCATCCAGATGTCTCCTCCCTGTACTCGATCAAGGAGAGTATCAATGCGGACGGTCCCATTCCCGGAAAGATTGATGGGTGCAAACATACCAAAGATTTGCGTGTTCTCAAAACTGCGGTTGACCTGAAACTTAAGACTGCCATTTTCTGTAAAGAAAAGATTAACTTGTTCAGGAAAGAGAATAGGCTGGGCGAGACAGCCATTGCCAAGTGAGGGGAGTGCAAGCTCGGGGTACGTCCTCCAGAGGACGCTGATGCAGCCGTTAACCCAGTCGGCGCCGATCGCCGGAGGCACAGGGGTAGAAGTAGGTTCCGGCGTGAATGTATCCGGCACAGGCGTGGAAGTAGGATCCCCAGCAGGCACCGTATCCGTAGGAACGGGTGTATTCGTGATGGTAGCGGTTGATGGTAATGTCCAGGTGGGTTGTACAGGAATGGTAGGCTGCGGCGTTTCTGGTCGCTGTATGAAATTATTTGCGAACAACGAAATCACTGTGACACACACAGTTCCTATGACGCCAATAAGTGCCGCGATGATGGCTGGATCAATTCTTTTGTTATTTGTAGACATATCATTCCCGAGTGGTGGATTTTTTTAATTCTACCGCTTGTCTCATAAATTAACAACCGTTTTCGCCAGGGAGGAGCTAATATCCTTGCCTGGCACGCAAGAAAAGCTCATTTCGCCTTTATTTTGCAATCATGTTGGCAATTTGCCGGTCTATTTTGCCCATTGGATACTCTTGCAGATTGTTTAACGAAACCCATCTGAGATTTGTTTCCCCCGGCATGGAGAGTAATTCACACGGAAACACATGGACGCTGACGCTGAAATGGCTGTATCCGTGCTCGACAATCCCCAACGCTTCTTTCTTTCGAGTTCCTGAGCCTCGTTTCACCCGAAGCCCAAGCTTGTATTCCGTCTTCAATGCCTTGGGCAATCCTGCTGCCGGGTCGTCATTTACACGTCCGTTCGGAAACTCCCACATTCCGCCAAGCAATCCCTGTGAGGGACGCTGTGCAAGCAAAACCTTATTCCGCTGGATGATCACTGCCGCGGCATGGACGTAATGCGGCACATCCTTTTTGGGCGTCTTCACCGGGCGCTGATTTTGCGTGCCGTTCTGACGTGCTTTGCAGAGTTTCATCACCGGGCATATTAAGCAGCGCGGATTCTTCGGGATGCAAATGGTCGCGCCGAGATCCATAAGCGCCTGGTTGTAATCACCGGCATGTCCCTTTGGGAGGTTCTTATCCGCCAGGTTCCATAGGATTTTTTCGCCTGCGGGCGTATCCACAGGGGTTTCTATGTCGAAGATGCGCGCATAGACGCGCTTGATGTTTCCATCCAGCGCGGAGACGTCCATACCGAACGCGATCGAGGCAATGGCTCCCAGCGTATAGCGCCCAATGCCCGGCAGCTGACGAAGCGCATCGAGGTCACGCGGAATCTCACTTTTGTATTGGTCCACGACAATCTTCGCAGCTTTGTGCAAATTACGAGCCCGGCTGTAATACCCCAGCCCTTCCCAGGCATTGAGCACTTCCTGTTCCGAGGCATTTGCCAATGCCTGAACATTGGGGAACAGCCGCATCCATTTCTCGAAATAGGGGATGACGGCTTCCACACGCGTCTGCTGGAGCATGATCTCAGAAACCCAGACGGCATATGCGGACGTGTGCCCGCGCCAGGGAAGCGTCCGTTTGTTGGCGTGGTACCAGGCTAAGAGTTTGGAAGAGAGTCGGCTCATTTCAGGGGGAACAGGCTTCCGGGAATTCAGTATTCGAATACACAGAATCCAATTCCGGGAAGATAATCCAGCGCGCTTCCACATAATTGTCACGCTTGCATCCGATAACAATGGCATCCTGGGCATGTGGGAACGAAGGCAGTCGCTTAGTCGGCAAGACGACTGAAACACTGCTCTGGTTCAGCAATAAAAATCCCATGCGCGGATACTCACGGAGCGAGTACGCCGGCCAGGGATTGGCAGAGGCTAACCCATCTTCTTTGGAAAAGAATCGGGGATAAAGCACCCGCCCGATTTGGATGAACGCCTCAGGCTGCGAAGCAAACGTGTTGAGCGTATCTGTTGATGGAGCATTTGGAAGGGAAACGATCCTGCTTTGAAGCAACGGTTGAGTCATACCAGAGTAGCGCGGCGAAGCGATATTCTTGATCATCCAGGGTAGTGCGCCGATGAAAGCAAACAGGATAACGACACTGAAGATTCCTTGAAAATCACGCTGTCTCTCACTGCTCCCTTCCGCACGAATCAATTGTTCTTTCTTTGCCCCAAATAAGGAAGCTGCCTGGAGCAGAGCCTCTCCAAAACCAATCCCAAAGTAAAAATACCAGACCCAGTCGGCGGGCAAATCATAGCGCCAGCCAGAGAAACGACCGACCGCTGTCGCGAGGGCGTACCCGCTGCTAAACGCAAGAGGCAATAGACCGATCCAGCGCCAGCGCTTCCAGGCGGAACCAAGCCCAAGAGCGATCCCCATGAGATAAAAAACGATCAGGAGCAGGTTGTACCATTCCAGGCTCCCATTCCACTCCATCCAGTACAGGTGGATCGGTTCGAAGATTCCAGAGTAAGGTTTGATCAGCGGCAGCGCCAGCACTCCATGAATCTGCGCGGCAAGAAAATGATTGGCGATAAAACCAAAGACAAACACCGGGTCTTTCAGCGCAAACTCAATCAATACTCGACCCAGCCCTTTCCCTTCGAAAT
>DATFHE010000376.1:0-5049 GCA_035248745.1 Anaerolineales bacterium
ATCCTGGGCGGCGTCATGGCGGGAGAGACCACAGGCGCGCCGATTGCCTTGCTCGTCCAAAATGCGGATCATGTTAAGTGGAAGGGCAAAGCCATCGATCCGATGACTGTGCCGCGCCCCGGTCACGCAGACCTAACGGGCGCAGTCAAATACGGGTACAAAGACCTGCGTCCTGCGCTAGAGCGCGCTTCTGCTCGCGAGACGACCATGCGTGTAGCGGTTGGCGCCGTGTGCAAACATTTTCTCGCTCAATTCGGGATCACTGTTGGCGGCTATGTCACCTCCATCGGAGAAGTACAGGCAGACTATGGCGATATGGCCTACGAAGCACGGTTTCTCCGCGCGGAAGAGTCGGATGTGCGCTGCCCCCTGGAAGTTTCTGCGAACCAGATGCGCGCGGAAATTGAGAAAACAATTCACAGCAAAAATACCCTGGGCGGTATTCTTGAAATCGTTGCGCTTAACGTCCCCGTTGGGCTCGGAAGCTTTATGCAGTGGGATAAGCGCCTCGAGGCGAAACTGGCGATGGCAGTCATGTCTGTCCAGGCTATGAAAGGAGTAGAGGTCGGCGATGCATTCGCAAATGCGCGCTTGCCCGGAACACAGGCGCACGATCCGATCCACCTTCAACATTCCAGCCTTCAACGTTCCACAAATCGCGCCGGCGGCACCGAAGGCGGTGTCTCCAACGGTCAGCCGATCGTGATCCGCGCGGCGATGAAGCCTATCGCTACAACTCTCACGCCGCAGCAAACAGTTGATCTTACAAGCGGAGTCGAATCTCCCACCAAATACGAGCGCTCTGATTTTTGTCCTGTGCCGCGTGCTGTTCCTATTCTTGAAGCAATGGTTGCCTTTGTTTTAGCAGACGCGCTCATCGAAAAACTGGGTGGGGACTCTATGAATGAAATACGACCGCGCTTTGAGACACTACGGAAAGCCACACTCGACGATTTGCAAATGGATGGTACGCCACATGTGTTTTGGGAGTAAGGCGGATTGGCAACACCACACCCCCTGGCACCGTATGCCAGGACAGATATGCGGTTCGGTGCGAGTGTCCGCCTTGCATTACCCATGATGCATATCTTTCTCTACGGTCCCCCAGGGACAGGAAAGTCTACAATTGGCAGGAAGCTTGCCCGCAACCTCAAATTGCCATTTGTGGACCTGGATCGTGTGATAGAGACGAAGGCAGGTATGTCCATCGCGCAGATCATCGAACAGCAGGGAGAGATGGCATTCCGCAACATGGAGAGCGCGGCGTTAAGAGAAACGGTGGGTGGCTCTTTGAGCGGGACAATGTCAACGGACAAGGTCATTGCTCTGGGCGGCGGCGCGCTCTTGCGCGACGAGAATTCTCAGTTCGCGGAAGTGCACGGGCAGATTGTTCTTCTCATGGCAGAATTACCAACACTTCTGGAGCGAATGAAACATGATGCAGGAAAACGCCCCCTCCTCGCAGGAAACTTAAAAACAAAACTCACGTCACTGCTCGAGAAGCGCCGAGACCACTACAACTCCTTTCCAGTGAAAATGTATGTGGATCAAAAAACTATCGAACAAAATGTGCATAATGTGCAGATGCTGTTAGGCAGGTATCATCTCTCTGCCATGGGGGAGTATGATGTCCTTGTCGGTCCGGTTTCCTACTTGAAGGATTTTCAGATGCAGCATTCTGTCATTGTGACGGATGAGCATGTGGCGAGGCTGCATGGTGAAACCATCCTGACATCCCTGCGCAATGCAGACTTCGCTCCAAAGCTCATCACAGTGCCGGCCGGTGAGGCGTATAAAAAATTAGACACGATTCAAAAATTATGGTCTGCGTTTCTCGAACATGGACTCGATCGCAAAAGTACGGTCATTGCCCTGGGCGGAGGGGTAGTTAGTGATATGGCAGGTTTTGCCGCTGCGACATATATGCGAGGCATCCATTGGGTTTGCATACCAACGACACTGCTCTCGATGGTGGATGCTTCGCTGGGTGGCAAAACAGGCTTCGACCTGCCTGAAGGAAAAAACCTGATCGGCGCCTTCTACCCTCCTGAACGTGTCCTGGCGGACCCGCAATTGTTGAGTACACTGCCGCAGGCAGAGTTCATCTCCGGTATGGCAGAAGTTGTTAAGCACGGGATTATCGCTGACCCGGATTTATTTGATTTGTGCGCGCAGGGTTTAGACTGCATAAAAGATAACCTCGAGCAGGTCGTCAAACGTGCCATGGCGGTGAAGATCCGGATTATCGAGGACGATCCCTATGAAAAGGGTTTTCGTGCCGTGCTGAACCTGGGACACACCGTCGGTCACGCGGTAGAGCTTGTCAGCAAGTTTGCGCTGCGCCACGGGGAAGCGATTGCCATCGGCATGGTGGTGGAGGCAAAGTTCGCCGAACGAATCGGAGTGGCAAAGCTCGGACTGAGCGGTGAGATCGTTGCGGTGTTGGAAAAGCTGGGTTTGCCAGTGCAAATCCCTGGCGGTATGTCGCGTAAAGAAATACTACGTGCGATGCGGGTAGATAAGAAAAAACACGCGGCGAGCATCCGCTTTGCCCTGCCGGTGGATGTGGGTAGTGTGGAGTTGGTGGAGGTCACTGATCTGGAGTCTGTGTTAGAGTAATGTCGTTGTGAGGAGCCGCTGGAGGGCAAGTGTATTTCGAGTCTGTGTCGAGACCAGGGCAGCGCCAGGGAAGAACGACTCGCAATGATGCCATTCATAAACTGGAGTAAGGATGAAGATACTCATCTTGCATGGACCGAATTTGAATCTGCTCGGCACACGTGAACCAGAAATCTATGGCTCGATGACGCTGGGGGATATCAATACTCGTTTGCTTGCGTTGGGGAAGGGTTTTGGCGCAGAGCTAAAGTGTTCTCAGTCCAATCACGAAGGCGCATTGATCGACGCCTTGCAGGATGCGCAAACGTGGGCAGACGGTGTGATCTTTAATCCGGGTGGATACACCCACACCTCCATCGCTCTGCGGGATGCCATTGCCGCTATGAAGATACCCGTGATCGAAGTGCATTTATCGAATGTGTATGCGCGCGAAGAATTCAGGCATGTTTCCATGATTTCAGGAGTGTGTAAAGGCAAGATCACAGGCTTTGGCTGGCGGTCGTACACACTGGGGCTACGGGCGCTTGTGGAAATCCTTGAGGATATAAATCCAAAGTAAGACCGTGAACGTATATGAATCGTAAGGTAAGATTTCGTCCCTCTCTGCGTCAGCCTCTTAATCTGCAAAAGCGTCTGCTCCATAGTTTTCTCATCAGGGTCTAATCGAAAAGTTCTATATTTACCTGTAAGATTGCGTTCGATTCATGTTGTGAAGTTCACCCTGTTCGTTGAAGAATCGCTATTTCTCTGTCAGGTTCCATGAATGGATGTGTATGAACGAACCTTCTATATCGGTTGGTGACAAGCGTAGTGGTCCCGTGGACAAGTTGCGAAGCCGATGGGCACGCCTGCGTGAGCAGGTAAGAAAAATGTTCCCGTTCGTTTCCGGCGTGCTGGCAGCTTTACTTGCTCTTCTCCTTTACAATGCATTCGTCCCCGGGGCGCGACCCTTAACGCAGACAGAAGTCAACACTGCCATTTCGAACGCGATGGCTTCTGCAACCCCGCGCCCCCCCAATGGTGTGTTGATTTACCAGATTATCCAGCCTTCGCTCGTCTGGATCGAAACGGAAGGTGCGGCGGATGAGAATGGTGAGTCAAACCGAGGGTTGGGCACAGGTGTGATCTTCGATCAAAATGGGAGTATTCTCACCAGCCTGCATGTGGTAGCCGATTCTCCCATCATCAATTTAACATTTGCCGATGGCACGCAATCTCCTGCGGTGATCGCCAATGCCCAGCCTGAAATGGATATCGCGGTGCTGCAAGCGGAAACACTTCCGCAGCAGTATCTGCCTGCAACGCTGGGAAATGCGGGCGCCTTGCGGGTGGGGGATGAAGCCTATGTTGTGGGCAATCCCTTCGGTCTATACAGTTCGATGAGCGCAGGGGTTATTTCCGGCTTCAATCGGACATTCAAGCCTCCAGGTACCGCTCAAACAATTGAAGGGTTGATCCAGGTGGATGCCGCGGTCAACCCTGGAAACTCTGGTGGTCCATTGGTCAACCAGTACGGTCACGTTGTTGGGATCGTGACGGGCATTATCAACCCTACGGAAGACAGTTTCTTTGTTGGAATCGGCTTCGCTGTGCCGATTAATGTGGCGGCGGGCGGAGGCGGCTCACCGCCCTATTAATCCTGATATTGTGACTCTACTAATGAGTGCGAGACAAAAGAGGAAAAGGAGATCCTGAATGGTTCAGAACACCAACAAGACCGAAAACCGCACGCCTATGGAAAAAGTTCTATATGAGGTAAAGAAAATTATCGTCGGGCAGGATCATCTGCTCGAACGGATGGTTGTCGCACTGCTGGCGCGCGGACATATCCTCGTGGAAGGCGTGCCGGGGCTGGCGAAGACGATGGCGATCAAGACTCTGGCGGAGTCGATTGGTGGCGAGTTCAAGCGTATCCAGTTCACGCCGGATCTCGTCCCGGCTGACCTGGTAGGGACGCGTATCTATAACCAGAAGACCGGAAAATTTGACACCTCCCTGGGTCCTGTATTCACCAACCTGTTGCTGGCAGACGAGATCAACCGTGCGCCTGCCAAAGTGCAAAGCGCCCTGCTCGAAGTAATGCAGGAGCGGCAGGTGACGATTGGACGCGAGACCTATAAAGTTCCGAATCCTTTCCTTGTGTTGGCGACGCAGAACCCGATCGAGACCGAAGGTACCTACGCACTTCCAGAAGCACAGGTAGACCGTTTTATGCTGAAAGTGCTGATTGGGTATCCCACCTCGACTGAGGAATTCGTGATCGTGGAACGCATGACCGGTGCCCTGCAAAACGTGCAGGAAGTGTTGACCACCGATCAACTGCTGGAGCTGCAAAAGGAGACGGATCGCGTGTATGTGGATCCGGCGCTCATGGAATATGCGGTACGGATGGTGACTGCCACCCGTCAGCCGGAGGAAGTGGGCTTGAAG
>DATFHE010000377.1:0-3234 GCA_035248745.1 Anaerolineales bacterium
TGGATGGGTTGGCATTATCGGGCCTGTTGCCAGCCCCGTTGATCATCTTTTCCACCTTTGTCGGCTATATCGGAGGAGGTCTATGGGGAGCCGTCATTATTACAGCAGCCATTTTTGCTCCTGCGTTTGCCTTCACCATAATCGGTCATGACTATCTGGAACGATTAATCAATAATCAATCTGCACATGCATTTCTCGATGGCGTAACGGCGGGTGTGGTTGGCTTGATCAGTGCTACCGCTCTGGGAATCTTGAGCCAGACGGTCATCGGCATCCATGCCTGGATCATTTTTAGCGTCGGGCTGATATGTCTCTTTGTTTCAAAATCAAAGTGGATTGTCGCTGCAGTTGTCCTGGCTGCAGGTCTGTATGGAATGATATTTTTATAACAGTTGCAGGATGTCCCGTGGATCATCCCGCAACTGTTTTCTTTTTGCGAAGGAGCTTTCCATGAAATGGATCACCCGTTCCCATGTCCATGTTGACCGCGTCGCTTGCCCGTGGCTGATTACACGATTTATTGATAGTGATGCAGAATTTTTATTTGTACCAAAAAGCCAGATTGACCAGATCGCAAAAGAGACGGGCGGCATTCCGTTCGATTCACCGGGTGTGGAACTCGGCCATCATGAAGGTCGATGTTCCTTCGAGTCGATCATTCTGAAGTATGATCTGCGAGATGCCGGGTTGCTGCGCCTGGCACAGATCGTTCACGCAGCGGATATTGCTGAAGATATCGATCAGGATCCCCTTGCGCGCGGGCTGGAAGCGATCGCATCAGGCTACAGTTTGCGCTTCCCAGACGATATGGAAAATCTGAAACACCAATTTGAGGTCTATGATGCACTCTATGCATGGTGCCGGCTGGATGCAGTTCGTACACAGTTGAAGTTGATCCCCTAAGTTGACGGATTACCACATTTATATGTCTCGCGATATTACTATCCTTTTTTCGACACGTATCCTTCGGCTGTTCTGCTACGGATTTCTATCCGTGGTGCTGGCTTTGTACCTGGTAGAAGCAGGTCTCACGGAGGCGCAGATTGGGCTGCTC
Organism: Anaerolineales bacterium; assembly: GCA_035248745.1. Lineage (GTDB taxonomy): Bacteria > Chloroflexota > Anaerolineae > Anaerolineales > Villigracilaceae > Defluviilinea. The sequence goes on from DATFHE010000377.1 coordinate 1,055, forward strand.
TTCACGCTCACGCTGATGGGCGATGCACTCATCTCATTGTGGTTGACTACATCTGCCGACCGGTTTGGCAGGAAACGCACCTTGATTCTAGGGGCGCTGCTTATGGCGGGGGCAGGTATCGTCTTCGTGTTGATGCGAAACGTTGTTCTCCTGACGATCGCTGCGATCCTGGGCGTCATCAGCCCGAGCGGGAATGAGATCGGCCCATTTCTTTCAGTAGAGCAGGCCGGGTTGACGCAGCTGCTCTCGAATAAACGACGTACCCAAATCTTTGCCTGGTACAACCTGGTCGGTTCGTTTGCCACAGCGACAGGCGCGCTTGCCGGCGGATGGCTGTCACAGGGGCTGCAAAACAATGCATGGACGGCGCTCGAGGCATATCGCCTGGTATTGATCGGTTATGCTCTTGGCGGCGTTGTGCTCCTGCTGTTGTTTCTCAACCTTTCCAAAGGAGTGGAGGTGGCAGCCACACAGGATACCACCAGGCGTGTTCTTGGTTTGCATCGTTCGCGCCAGGTTGTCTTCAAGCTCAGCTCGCTGTTCGCCATGGACGCGTTTGCCGGTGGACTTGTGCTGCAAAGTCTGATGGCGTACTGGTTCCACGTTCGCTTTGGGGTGGAGGCTGGAGTGCTGGGCAGTATCTTTTTTGGGGCAAACATTCTTGCCGGAATTTCCTCCCTGCTTGCCGTCCGGCTGGCAGACAAGTTTGGGCTGGTCAACACAATGGTCTTTACGCATATCCCGTCGAATATTTTGTTGATCCTCGTCCCGCTGATGCCGACTCTGCCGCTTGCGATCGGCATCCTATTGCTCCGATTTAGCATTTCCCAGATGGACGTCCCGACAAGACAATCCTACACCATGGCGGTTGTCGAACCGGACGAGCGTTCGGCGGCTTCCGGAGTCACAGCGATTGCCCGTTCCATTGGCGCGTCTATATCGCCCGGGTTGACCGGTTTGCTTTTTAGTATTCCTTTACTATTTAATGCACCATTCTTTTTGTCGGGGGGGATAAAAATTATTTATGATCTATTGTTATATCGTGAGTTCCGCGCGGTGAAGCCTCCGGAAGAAACGTAGGGAGGCAGTATGCTGCTGCGCCCCTGCGTTAATTAAATCGACAAGTCTTTCAATTCCAAAAATGCTTCTACCACGAGTGGGTCGAAATGTTTACCCGAATCAGCTTTGATGATCTGGCGTACTTCGTCGTGCGCCATGGCCTTGCGATATGGACGGTCAGAGATCAATGCATCCCATACGTCAATGATCGGGAAGATACGCGCAGCGAAGGGAATTTCGTCCTGCTTCAGCCCGCGCGGGTAGCCGGTCCCATCCCATTTTTCGTGATGACAGTAAGGGATATCGATGGCTGGCACCAAAAAATCGATCGGGCTGAGCATCTCGTAGGCATAGATGGGATGCTTCTGAATCAACTTGCGTTCTTCCTCTGTCAGTTGACCGGGTTTCAGCAAAATCCCATCAGGGATGGCCATCTTCCCAATGTCATGTAATAGTGCGCCGCGGGTAATATGCACCAACTCGGCATCGCTGACACCCATCGAGCGCGCCAATCGGTGTGTGAGAATCGTCACACGCTGGGTATGCCCTTCCGTTTCCTTATCGCGCAGATCCAGGGCGCGCACCCAACCCTCCAGGGTAGCTTGATAGGCTCTCTCCAGTTCGCGGTGGCTTTCCTGCAAGTCCTCAAATAAACGGGCGCTATCAATCGCCACAGCAGCCTGGTCGGCAAAGGCTGAGATCAAATCCAGATCATTTTCTTTGAAGATTCCCGCGTGGGCACGGTTATCCACATAAAGCACACCGATCATCTCCGCCTTGAGTTTTAACGGTACACACAAAATGGAACGGAGCTGGAACGCCGCTATACTCATCTGACCATCAAAGCGAGGGTCTGCCTGTGCATTGGTCGTCAAGACCGGCGCGTTTGATTCGACCACCCTGCGCACCACAGTCCGGCTGACTTTAAAGGCTTCTTCATTTAGATTGACGTGGGCAATGCCGCGTGCAATGCGCACTACCAGTTCCCCATCGGGCTCGCGTAACATCAAAAAGCCTCTCTCGGCGCGCATCAGCGAGATCAGGGAATCCATCACTTCCTCCAGCACCTGCCTTAGCCCCAAAGACGAATTGATCACCTGTCCAACGCTCATCAGCGCCCG
>DATFHE010000378.1:0-3951 GCA_035248745.1 Anaerolineales bacterium
CAGCATGTCTTCCTGATCCTGCTCATCTCGGCGATAAGATGCACGGCAAGACGTGCGCCGGCGCCTGGGTCAAAGGCTGGAAGGATGGCAAGCCGCGCGAGGTCTATATCTATCAGGTGGCGGATAATCGAGAGTGTATGGAGAAGTGGGGCTGCCAGGCAGTCGTTATGCAAACGGCGTTTAGCCCGGTGATTGCCATGGATTTGCTCGAGCACGGCATCTGGCAGGGGAACGGCGTACTGGGTCCGGAAGCCTTTGATGCAGTCCCATTCATGGAAAGAATGGCAGCCTATGGTTTTCCCTACGCGATTAAGGAAATGAACAGAGAGACTGTTGATCCTGCCTCAGACGAGTGAGACTAAGGTTGATTAGCTCGCAAAGAAGGTTTGTTCTTGTCTATTTCGGAAAGGGTGGGTTGTTCTTAGCCTTAGGCGCTTGTTATAATCAGCAAACCAACTGTCTTGAAGCACTATCAAGGAAAACTGCATAGAGGAGGCGTCATGCCCTACGGTTACAACGGAAAGATCCTGCACGTGGATTTGACAACAGGCGAGCTGACTGTGGAGGAGCCGACGGAAGCTTTTTATCGTAAATATCTGGGCGGCAGCGCGATGGGGATGCACTATATCCTGCGCGAAATGCCAAAGGGCGCGGACCCTCTGGGTCCTGAAAATGTGTTGACGTTGATGACCGGTGTCACTACAGGCGCAACGATCTCCGGACAGAGCCGCATCAATGCGAATGCCAAGTCACCGATCAGCGGCGGCATCGGCGACTCACAGAGTGGCGGCTTCTTTCCGGCGGAGCTAAAGTTTGCAGGGTTTGATGGCATCGTAATCAAGGGCAAGTCCTCTATACCGGTCTATCTTGCGATTATTGATGGGAACGCAGAATTGCGCGATGCCGCACATCTAATGGGTAAAAAGACGGGCGAAGTAGACGATATTATTCATCAGGAAGTAGATCCGAAAGCAGAAATCCTACAGCACGGACCCGCCGCGGAAAAAGGTGTACTGTTCTCTTCGCTGGTGTCGATGTCGAATCGTCACAATGGGCGAACAGGCATGGGCCTGGTGATGGCATCCAAAAACCTCAAAGCGGTGGTAGTTCGGGGCAGAAAGAAACCCCTGATTGCCGATCCAAAAGCCCTGATCGCCCTCAACAAAACAGGTCCCAAAATTTTGCCGGATAACCCCGATATGCCGGGTCTTGCAGCGGAGGGGACGGCAACGGTTGTGCTCTTCCAGAATACAATCGGTTCCTTACCCACACGAAACTATAACGAAGGTCAGTTTGATTCCTGTGAAGACATCAGCGGGGCGCGCATGGTAGAGACGATCCTTAAGGAGCGCGATACCTGCTTCGCCTGCGTGGTACGCTGCAAGCGCGTCGTGGAGATCAAAGAAGGCGCGTATCGCGCAGATGCCCGATATGGTGGACCCGAGTATGAAACGCTGGGCACTTTTGGTTCGTATTGTGGCGTCAGCGACCTGGCAGCAATTTCTCTCGCCAACCAGATGTGCAATGAGTATTCCGTCGATACGATTGCCGCAGGCGCGACAATTGCGTTCGCAATGGAATGCTTCGAAAAAGGTGTGATTACTACCGAACAGACAGGAGGGCTGGAGCTTAGATTTGGTGACACCGATGCCATGCTCCGCGCTCTGGAAATGATGCTTAACGCGGAGGGCGAGTTTGGCAAGACGCTCGGGCAGGGTTCGGAGCGCGCCGCGCAGATCTGGGGCAAGGGCTCCGAGGAATTCCTGATCACGGTCAAAGGCGCGGAGGCGCCTGCCCACATGCCGCAGGCGAAACGAAGCCTGGGTCTGATCTATGCCGTCAATCCCTTCGGCGCGGACCACCAGTCCAGCGAGCACGATCCCTACTACGAAGAAGGTGTTGCCGAACTCAACCTCAATCGCCTCAAGATGATCGGTTTGAGCGAGCCGCAGCCGGGGTACAGTCTCACGCCAGAGAAGGTCCGTTTTGCGTACCTCACCGGAGTGTTTTATTCCATGCTTGACTCGGCTGAGCTTTGTCAATTTGTCTTTGGTCCTGCGTGGACTCTCTATGGTCCCGCAGAGACCGTTGAGATGATACGTGCGGTCACGGGTTGGGATATTACTGTGGAGGAACTCATGACGGTAGGCGAACGCCGCCTGAATCTCTTCCGTATGTTCAATGCCCGCGAGGGTCTGGACCGCAGACACGATAAGCTGCCGAAGAAATTTTTCAAACAGTTGCAGGGAGCCGGTCCGACAGCAGGCATCGCTCTGACTCACGAGGAAATCGAATCCGCGATCGATGAATATTATCGGCTGGCTGGCTGGACAAATAACGGCATCCCAACTACCGAAACGATGGAACGCCTGGACATTGCCTGGGCGATGTAATTCCAACTTTACAGGAGAAAATTGCGTGGAATACAAACTCTTGATCGATGGCCAGTGGGTGGATGGTGGACCTGCACTGGAAGTGAAGAACAAATACAACGGCGAAACAATCGCCACGGTGCCGACTGCCCGCAAAGAGGATGTGGATACGGCTATCGCCGCGGCTGAGCGCGCCGAAGACCTGATGGCAGACTTGCCTGCTTACAAACGGGCGGAAATTTTGTTCCGCACTGCCTCATTAATCAGCGAACGCGCCGACGATATGGCGAAGACGATCGCCGCCGAAGCGGGGAAGGCACTGAAGTTTGCACGCGCGGAAGTGGATCGCGCGATCAGCACCTTTACAATTGCCTCCGAGGAAGCAAAACGCCTGCACGGAGAAACCATCCCTTTGGATGCTGTCCCCTCAGGAGAAGGTTATTTTGGGTTCTGGATACGCCGTCCTGTTGGGGTGATCGCGGCGATCAGCCCGTTTAATTTTCCGCTCAACCTGGTGGCTCACAAGGTGGCTCCGGCACTCGCTGCCGGGAATACGATTGTCCTCAAGCCCGCGACTACGACGCCTCTTGCCGCCGTGAAGTTATGTCAGATTCTCATGGATGCTGGCTTGCCTGCCGGCGCGATCAATCTTGTGGTCGGCTCGGGTGGAACCGTGGGCGAATGGCTCGTGACTGACCCTCGCGTCGATAAGATCACCTTTACCGGCAGCCCCGAAGTCGGTCGTCATATTTTGTCGGTGGCGGGGATTAAGAAAGTAACTCTTGAGCTTGGCAATACGTCCCCAGTGGTCGTGGCGCCGGATGCGGATTTGGATTTCGTTGCCAGGCGCTGCGCAGTTGGAGCGTACTATAACTCGGGGCAGGTCTGTATCTCTGTTCAGCGCATCTACAGCGAGAAGCAGGTATATGAACCGTTCTCCGAAAAATTTGTCAAAGCTACCGAAGCAATGGTGGTGGGAGATCCCTTGGATGAGCGGGTTGACGTGGGACCTATGATCGACTCCAAAGAAGTGGATCGAATCGAGGATTGGGTTCAGCAAGCCCAGACGGCGGGCGCGAATGTTTTGACAGGCGGCAAGCGTGATGGCACCGTCTACTATCCAACCGTATTGACAGGCGTTCACGAGGATATGAAAGTTGTGGCGGAAGAAGTGTTTGCCCCGGTTGCATCTATCATTTCCAGCGACGATTTCGAGTCCGCGCTCCAGCAGGCAAACGACACGAAATTTGGTTTGCAAGTCGGTGTATTCACTAAAGATATCGACCGTGTCTTCAAAGCGGTCAAGCGCCTGAATTTTGGAGGCGTCATCATTAATGACACGCCGAACTTCCGTGCGGACCATATGCCGTATGGCGGCAATCGCCAAAGCGGATTGGGACGGGAAGGCGTCAAGTTTGCGATGGAAGACATGACCAATATTCAACTGGTCGCGATTCGATTGAATTCGTAAGTGCACAGGAGATCGAATGAATTACAAGTTATGGATTGATGGCAAGTGGGAAGATACACAGGGTGGGAGTGTCATGTCCATTGAAGATCCGACGACAGGAAAGGAAAT
>DATFHE010000379.1:0-7088 GCA_035248745.1 Anaerolineales bacterium
AAGTCGCTGCGCTCACTCCCACGCCCTACATCCACATCGGCGGGGACGAAGCCCGTTCCACATCAGAAGAAGATTACAAATATTTCATCAAGCGCATCCAGGAAATCGTTGCCGCACACGGCAAAATCGCCATTGGCTGGAGCGAGATCGGCGAAGCAGAACTGCTTCCCGGCACCATTGCACAGATCTGGATTCCCGCGGGCTATGAGGGCGCCAAACGTCAGGGCGCGAAGATGATCCTTTCCCCGGCGAACAAAATCTATCTCGACATGAAATACGATACATCTTCGCCGCTGGGCCTGGATTGGGCAGGCTTGATCAGCGTGAAAGACTCGTATGATTGGGAACCGGGCAGCTACATGGAAGGGCTCGAAGAAAGCCAGATCCTCGGCATCGAAGCGCCGCTCTGGACAGAAACGGTCCAGACGATCAAGGATATCGAATACATGACCTTTCCCCGCCTATTAGGAGTTGCGGAATTAGCCTGGTCGCCAAAAGATCAAAGCTGGGAGGAATATCGTCAGCGACTCGCGGCACACGGGCCGCGCATGGAAGCAATGGGGATCAATTTCTTCAAGGCGCCGGATGTGGAGTGGTAAGGCGGGTTGGTCGCGCACGCCGCGCAGTGGCAGCCTGGCGAGGGCAACCCGCCATCATTTATATTCTCGATTATGTGTCAGGCTACCAGCCTGACCTACATTGCCGCCCTATCCGTAATCTCCAATGCCTTATCCAAAACATCAAACCCTTCTTTCAACTGTTCCTCTGTAATGATCAGCGGCGGAATGATCAGTACGGTGTGCCAGTGGGTATAGAGGAACAAACCGTGATCCAGACAGTATTTTTTCAGAGCGTTCATCTGCGGTGAGGACCCATTCCACGGTGCCATCGGCTCTCTGGTCTTTCTATCTTTCACCAACTCAAGGATCCCGAACAAACCAATATTCCGCACCTCGCCCACTGACGGATGCGCCTCGCCCAGGTCGGTGAGCATGCGTTTGAGTACCTTACCCATCCCTGCCGCGTGCTCGACGAGCTTATCCTCCCGCATCACGTTGATATTCGCGATCGCTGCCGCGAGGGAGACGGGATGTGAGGTGTAGGTCAAGCCAGCTTCGTAGGCGTGTTCGTTGAACGCCGCCGCGATCTCCGGCTTCATTGCGACCGCGCCGAGTGGCGCATAAGCGGAAGTCAGTCCCTTTGCCATGCTGATCATGTCAGGGACGACATCCCAGTGTTCCACCGCAAACCATTTTCCGGTGCGGCCGAATCCGCTCATCACTTCATCGGCGATCATCACAATGCCATATTTGTCGCACAGAGCACGCACGCCCTGCATGTATCCTTCGGGCGGGATGATGACTCCGTTCGTCCCGGTGACTGATTCAATGAGGATCGCAGCGATGGTCTGTGGTCCCTCATACTGGATGATCTCTTCGAGGTGGTTGAGATAATCCTGCGTGAAGTCTGCTTCCGAAATATCGGGATTCATGCGGTGAAACGTGGAACGGTAGCGATACGGGTCAAGGAAATGGATGACCCCCTGCATCAGGTTCGGCTCCCAGACCACGCGGCGCGGATCGCCCGTCGCGGCCATTGCGCCGGCGGTTGCGCCGTGATAGGAGCGGTAACGCGTCAGAATCTTGTGCCTGCCTGTGTAGCCGCGTGCCAGTTTGATCGCGTTCTCGTTAGCATCCGCGCCCCCGAGGGTGAACAGGATCTTGGTCAACGCCTGCTGAGGTGTGATCTCCGCGACCATTTTGCTTGCCAGCGCCCGCGCTTTCGTAGTCATCCCCGGCGCGGCATACGGAAGTTCCGCCACCTGCTCCTGCATAGCTTTGACTACACGCTCCTCCCCATGCCCAACATTGACACACATCGTCATCGAGTTGAAATCGAGATAGCGTTTGTCGTTTACGTCCCAGAAATAGACACCGTGTGCGCGCTTGACCGCGATCGGGCTGACCTTCGCCTGCGCCGACCACGTGTAGAAAACATGCTCTTTGGATAGAGATCGGATTTCATCATCACTGAGATCGAACATTGGAGATTCCTGTTTACCTGTGTACTTGTCTACGCTCCGTTCACCCGCAGTGCCACTGCGGGTGAACGGAGCGATTATAACCCTCCCCATTTTAAGGATTCATGATAAACTACACCCCGCTTAAGAACCAGGTACGTTACAACGTGCCTTTCCGCTCCCGGCGGACCCACGGTTTGAACGGGAGCAATTCCATGGAAAGGAGGAAACCCTCATGCGTAAATATGAACTCGTTTGCATTATCCAGCCCGAACTGGATGAGACTGCTTTTAAAGGCGTGGTCGACCGCGTCTCTGGCTGGATCAGCGATGCAGGCGGAAGCGTGGACAAAGTGGATATCTGGGGACGCCGCCGGATGGCGTACCAGATCCGCAAGCAACGCGAAGGTCAGTACGTTCTGATGAACCTGACCATCGACCCCAAGTCCACCAGCGAACTGGAGCGGAACATCCGTTACCTCGAGCCCGTCCTGCGTCACATGCTATCCGCAGTGTAGTGGATTTTAGAAATAGTTGGGACTCACAAGGAGATTGACATGAGCCGAGGCCTGAACAAAGTACAGATTATTGGTCACCTGGGACGCGACCCCGAAATGCGCTACACCCCCTCCGGGCGTCCGGTCACAACATTTACCGTGGCGGTCAGCCGCTCGTGGAATACTGTAGACGGCGAACGCCACAACGAGACGGAGTGGTTCAACATAGTCGCCTGGGGCAACCTGGCAGAGATCTGCAAACAGTATCTCAATAAGGGACAGCAGGTCTACATCGAAGGACGCTTGCAAACCCGCCGCTGGGATGACAAGGAAGGCGTCAAGCATACCAGTGTGGAGGTCGTCGCCAACGAGATGATGATGCTCAGCGATCGAGGCGAACGCCGCGACCAGAATAATCAGGGCCAGCAAGGAGCGGATGTCCCTCCCGATGACATGACTGCGAACGAGGATGAATTCCCGTTCTAAACGATTACTTTAGACCCCAAGGAATTGCAATTCCTATCCATAACCTTTCCCGGTCATGATGAACGATTGCCAAGGAAACCCTTAGGGTCTCGACACAAAAATAAAATTGGAGTACTAAATGGCTGAAGATCGAAGACCCTTCGGTTCTGCAGAAGGCGGCGGCGAACGCCGCTTCTTTGCGAAACCTAAATTTTGTCAATTCTGCGCAGACAAGACGCTGGCAATTGACTACAAAAAGACAGACCTGCTTCGCAAGTACGTCACCGAAGACGGTTCCATCCGTCCACGCCGCCAGACGGGTGCGTGCGCCAGACACCAACGCGCGGTGGCAGCCGCTGTCAAACAGGCGCGTCACATCGCCCTGCTGCCGTTCACAGGCAAGTCCGCGGACGACGGACGCTAATCCTTGTATAGCAAAGCGGACCGGGGCATGAGTCGCTGTAAATCAGCGCACCATGCCCCAGCTTTGCATCACGGAGAATTTGAATGGCAAAACAGAACTCACCAAAGACGATTACCAAGAAACACATCGCCCGTCTGGAGCGCGAACGCCGTCAGGTCAACCTGATTCGCGCTATTGCAATCGCCGGAATCGTGATTGTGGTCGGCCTGCTGGCATATGGCTATCTCAGGCTTAATGTGTTTGCATTGCGCGAACCGGTAGCCAGAGCCAACGGCGTCACAGTGACCACCGGCGAGTGGCAGGAACGTGTCAAGTTTCAGCGGGCGCAGCTGTTGAACGCTTACAATCAATACCAGTTTTACCAGCAGAGTTTCGGGTTCGATTACTCGCAGCAGTTGCAGGAGATCACAACAACGTTGTCTGTTCCCGAGATCCTGGGGCAGCAGGTATTGGATCAAATGACCGACGAAATCCTCATCCGCCAGGAAGCCGAAAAGCGCGGGATCACGGTCTCGAACGAGGAAGTCGACAATTACTTCAAGGAAACGTTCGGCTTCTTCCCGGATGGCACGGCAACCCCCACCATCACTCCAACCGAGTTTGCCTTCCCGACTCTTTCGAATGAGCAGTTGACATTCTACCCATCCACATCGACGCCTACCGAGGCACCCACCTCCACAGTAACGCCGACAGGCACGCCCGATGAAGCTGCGACCGCGACGCCAACCGCCACCACGGCGCCGCCAACACCGACGTCTGTTCCCGAGGCGGCAACAGCCACCTCCACTCCCTACACTCTGGAAGGGTATCAGACGGACTATGAGGGCATGGTAAAGAGTTTCAGCGCGTATAACGTCAGCGAAAGGACCATCCGCTCCATCTATGAAGCGGATCTCCTGCGCAAAAAGTTGCGCGATGACATTACCAAAGACATGCCTCAGACAGAGGAGCAAGTCTTTGCCCGTCATATCCTGGTGGAGACGGAAGAAGAAGCCAATGCCGCCTATGAGCGGCTCCAGAACGGAGAAGACTTTGCTACAGTTGCCGCGGAAGTTTCACAAGATACGGGCTCCGCTGCCCGCGGCGGCGAGCTGGACTGGTCTCCGCGCAGCTTCTTTGTAAAAGAGTTTTCAGATGCAGCATTCAGCCAGGAGATCGGCGAGATCGGTAAACCGGTCAAAACCGAGTTTGGCTATCATATTATCCAGGTGATTGCGCGTGAGGAGTTGCCTCTCAGCGCCAGCCAGTATGAGCAGGCAAAGGACACTGCCTTCAATGATTGGCTGACCGCCGCAAGGGAAGCAGCGACAATTGAGACGTTCGAAACCTGGAAAGAACACGTCCCCACGGAACCGGCTCTGCAAACTCAGCAACAAGCTATTCCTCAATAATAAAAAAACCGTCCGAACCACTTCATGTCGGACGGTTTTTTATTTAACTTGTGGAGTTCATCTGGATGGTCGCACCTCCGGCATAGCCCTGAGGTGGGAGGTTTAGGCTCTTTGCAGCATGTCCTCAGTCACCTGGTCCAGCCGCAGACTGATCACCTGGCTGGCTGAGTCGCGCCCCATGGTAATCCCGTAGATCACATCTGCTGCCTGGACGGTGTTGCGGTTGTGTGTGATGATGATGAACTGTGTTTCCTTACTTAACTCCTGCAGGAGATCCCGGAAACGCCCGACGTTTGCTTCATCGAGCATGGCATCCACTTCATCCATTACGCAGACCGGGGTGGGTGAAACTTTGAGGAGGGCAAACACCAGCGCCACAGCTGTCAGGCTGCGCTCACCACCGGAAAGCAGAGCCAGCCCCTGCTCGCGGCGCCCAGGCAGGCGCGCTTCGATCTCGATCCCTGTTTCGACGAGATTATCGGGATCCGTCAGCGAGAGCCGCGCTGAGCCGCCGCCAAACAAACGGGTGAACATCGCTCGGAACTGTTTATCGACCGCGTCGAATGTTTTCACAAATTCCTGGCGGGTCAGTTCATCCAGTTCGGCAATCACATGCTTGAGGTCCTCTTCTGCCTTCTGTAAGTCTTCGATCTGGCTGCGCATGAATCTGTAGCGTTCAGATTCGGTCTCAAACTCCTGCTTCGCCTCCGGGTTGATCGCCCCCATGCGTCGTAAGCGCGTGCGATGCTGAGCCAGCTGTGTTTCGAGATCCGGTGAGACCTCGATCACCACGGGCAGTTCTTCGACCATGCCCTCAAACGGCAGCGGTACGGGACCCGAAACATCCTCCGCATAATCGAACACCACCAGCCCAAAATCATCTGTGATCCGCTGGCGCAGGTTGTCCAACGATTCCTGTTTTCGCATTTGCTCGAGCTGCACCTGACCCAGCAGGCGCTCCGCGGTTGCCAGCGCGCGCTGCGCATTCGACTCGGCTTCCTGCAAGCGCACTTCTTCCTGCTCGGCAGTTTCCAGATCCTTTTCCGCCGGGTCGATGAAGACTCGAAGTTCTTCGATCTTCTGATTTAATTCCGTTTCGCGCTCGCGCAGAGAGGCGCGTTCCGCATCCAGGCCGCTCAGGGAAGTTTCTGCTTCCGTGAGACGCTCCGTCAATTCAAAGTGGCGCGTATCAAAGCGTACCACTTCTTTTTCTCTCTCTTCTTTTCGGGATTTCGCATCTGCCCGGGCACGTTCCGCAACCGCCACGCGCGTACTCCAGTAGGAAGCCTGGTTTTGCGTCTCCGCCAGATCCATCTCTCTCAGTTGTTCAGAAAGTACGCGCAGGGTTTCATGAGTGCCCGCCGTTTGACTCGCCATATCAGACTGGGATTGAATCAGGGTTTGGCGGATCACAGCCGCTTCCTCGACCTCGACATTTAACTGATCCCGCTGTTTCTTCTGCCACTCCAGTTGGCGCCGCGCCGATTCGGACTCTACCTCCGCCTGACGCTCAATCTTCAAGGCTTCCTCCAATCGGAGGCGCCCTTCCCGAACTCCTGCGTCTGCGTGACTCAGTTCTCGTTGGCGCTCGGTGATTTGCAGCGAAAGAGAATCGACCTCGCGGTTCACAGACTCGATCTGCGTATTCAGCGCAGCAGTAGACTCGGTCAACTCGCGTTTCTGACGTGGGCGGCTGAGAGCTGATTCACCCGATGACCTCCCAGCGATGATGAGCCCGTCGCCGCGGAAGACCTCCCCGCGCAAGGTCACGACTCGTGCGTGAGTGGGCAGCTCTTCCAACAACCGCCGCGCCGTCGCGCGATCGCGCACGACCAGGGTCTGACCGAGCAGCAAACGGACTGCAGTTCGCAGTTCTTCCGGCGCGTTCACCAACTCGGAAGCGACGCCTAAAGAATTTTCGTCAGTCGAGTTGTCAATAGGTGGGCGCGAATGATTGTCCAGGGGGAGCAATGCGGCTCTCCCGGCCCCATCTGACTCAAGCAATTGCAGGGCCGCATCAATCTCATTGGCATCAAGGAGAATCGCATCGAGCGTATCCCCTAATGCTGCGGCGATAGCCACTTCCAACTCGGCGGGCACATCCAGCGAGGCGCTCAATGCACCGCGCGCGCCCCGGAGCCTCGCCTGACGGGCTGCATCCAGTAAGAAACGCGCGCCTTCTGCGTATCCTGCCAGCGAGTGTTCTGCCTGTTCCAGGACTTCCAGTTGCGCTTTGAAGCGCGTGTGTTCGGCGAGCTGCTGTGCGCGCTCCTCTAATTTCGCGCGCCGCTC
>DATFHE010000380.1:0-8303 GCA_035248745.1 Anaerolineales bacterium
CGCATGCATGGACGTGTCGTCGCGGAAGCCTTCATGTACCGACATCACCCGCAGACTCTTGCCGTGCAGGACATGGTGAAGAGTGGTTCTCTGGGGATGGTAAATTTGATCCGGGGTTCGTTTAGCTATGTCCTCTCCCGCAAGGGAGATGTGCGCCTGGACCCGTTGATGGGCGGTGGCAGCATCTGGGATGTCGGGTGCTATCCCATCAGCTACGCGCGGATGATCGCCGGGGCAAATCCGCTGGATGTGTTTGGCTGGCAGGTCACGGGTCCGACAGGGATCGATCTAAACTTCGTCGGGCAGATGCAATTCCCAAATGATGTCTATGCCCAATTTGATTGCAGTTTTATCATCCCGTTTCATACCTTTATGGAAATCGTTGGCAGCGAAGCGACGTTGAACATCCCCAGACCCTTCAAGCCTCATATGGATGAGAAAATCTATCTGACGCGCGGGGATAAAACGGAGACAATCAAAACCGATGGACAGGAATTGTATATTGGCGAAGTGGAAGATATGGCGGACGCCATCCTGCTCGGACACAAGCCGCGTGTTTCGCTCGACGACAGCCGGGCGAACGTGGCTGTCATCTCCTCTTTACTTGAGTCGGCGCGGACTGCAAAGCCCGTCAAATTATCCTTGCTAGACAGAACCGCCTCCCTCGGCTAAACTTGCATCATTCCGTTTTGGAGGCTAGACATGGATTTACTTAAAACAAATGACGCCGTCACACGTCGTATTCAAGCTCTGAATGACCGTGTTTCCGGGCTCAAGGAAAACGGGCTTTACTTTTACAATCAAGCGATAGAAGAAATGCTGGGGGACTCAAAGGTGCGTGTGCGCGGGAGAGTCATGGGGATGTACGCTTCCTACAGTTACCTCGGATTGGTGGGACATCCGCGTATCAATGAAGCGGCAAAACGGGCAATCGATAAATTCGGCACCGGCACGAACGGAGTCCGCACCCTGGCGGGTACGCTGACCATCCATGATGAGCTTGAAGAAACCATTGCGAACTTCAAACATAGTGAAGCCGCGATCACGTACTCATCCGGCTATGCCACGAACCTGACCGTCATCTCCACCCTGATGGGGCGCGGTGATTACGTGTTCTCAGATAAATTGAATCATGCCTCTATTGTAGATGGCTGTTTGATGTCCGGCGCGGAGTTCAGGCGGTTCCGCCACAACGACATGACGCATCTCGAAGGTCTGCTTCGAAACGCGCCGCCAGACGTTGCCAAACTGGTCATCGCCGACTCAGTCTTCAGCATGGATGGTGACATTATTGATCTGCCAAAAATGCTGGAACTGTGCCAGCAATACAATGCCTGGCTGATGATTGACGAAGCGCATTCCCTCGGCGTACTCGGGGAGAGGGGCAGGGGCATCGAAGAATATTTTGGACTTGGCGATGTGATCGACATCAAGATGGGGACTCTGAGCAAGACTATTCCATCTGTGGGTGGGTATGTGGCTGCCAAGAACGAGATCATCACGTACCTGCGCCACGCCAGCCGGGCTTATATCTTTTCTGCGGCATTACCGCCCGCACAGGCTGCTGCTGCGAATGAAGCCTTCAAAGTCATTCTGGATGAGCCCTGGCGGGTGGAGCGACTCAACCAGAATACCAGGCAATTCATCGGCGGGCTGAAGAGCATGGGGTTCGACACCATGCTTACAGAGACCGCGATCGTCCCGGTCCTGTGCGGTGATGATGACACAGCCTTCGCCATGACTCGCGAAGCCCAGCTCAACGACGTATTTGTACTCCCGGTCGTTTCGCCTGCCGTGCCCGAGGGGCTCGCCCGCCTGCGCGCCACCGTCACGGCGGCGCATGAACCCAGCGAGATCGAGCGAGCGATGGATGTGATCGGCGAAGCAGGGAAAAAACTGGGAATTATCAAATAATAACGAAGCCAACAGAACTGCCCGTCTCAAAACGGGCAGTTTTCGAACATAGATAATTTCTGAAATATTTATATACGTTTCTAATATATGCTATGTACAATGCTCTTAATAGTTAAAGGAGTAAATGTATGAGATGGCAATGGAAATTGGGGACGTTTGCTGGAATTGATGTCTTCGTCCATGCAACCTTTCTTCTTTTGATCGGTTGGATTGGCTATAGTTACTGGCTTCAATATGGAACGGTTGCAAAAGTAGTAGAGGGGATTCTTTTCATCCTCGCCCTCTTTCTCTGTGTGGTTCTCCATGAGTATGGACATGCCCTTACAGCGCGTAAGTATGGGGTCAAAACGCGTGACATTACCCTCTATCCGATCGGCGGCGTGGCGCGGCTCGAGCGTATGCCAGATAAACCAATCGAGGAGCTCTGGGTGGCTCTCATGGGACCTGCCGTTAATGTGGTGATTGCAGCGATCCTTTTTGTGTATCTCTATCTGAGCCAGGGTGCGGTGCCTATGACAGGCTTCACGGTTGCCTCCGGTTCGTTCCTGGTACGCCTGATGGCAGTGAATATCTCGCTGGTGGTGTTCAATCTGATCCCTGCTTTCCCGATGGATGGCGGGCGTGTGCTGCGAGCGTTGCTTGCCCTGCGCATGGATTACGTCCGTGCCACGCAGATCGCCGCAAACATTGGGCAGGGGCTGGCATTCCTTCTGGGGTTGTTCGGTTTGTTCAATAATCCATTCCTTCTCTTCATCGCCTTCTTCGTCTGGATTGGTGCCTCTCAAGAAGCCAGCATGGTCCAGGTGCGGAATTCCATCAGCGGAATTCCTGTCACGCATGCCATGCAGACTCAGTTCGAGACTCTCTCTCCATCCGACCGCTTGGATCGCGTCGTGAGCCTGATTCTTGCCGGGTCCCAGCAGGATTTCCCCGTGCTGGAAGATGGACAGTTCGTCGGCGTCCTCACACGCGATGATTTCATTAAAGCGCTGTCCCAGCAGGGGCAGAACACACCGGTTGCAGACGTGATCCGGCGCAACGTGCCTACCGTGGACTCACATGAAATGGTGGAGATGGCGCTGATGCGTTTGCAGGAGTCCGGCACAAAAACGCTGCCTGTGATGCACCGGGGTCGGTTTGTTGGGCTGATCACATCGGAGAACATTACAGAATTTCTGATTATCCGCTCGGCGCTCCGGACGGCCGGTGCAACAGCGCCTCCTGCTGCTTGAAAAGTTTCTTAATGTAGAAATAGAAAAGAGACTCGTGCAAAAGCCGAGTCTCTTTTTGTATCGCGGTAATTTACGCAAGTTTTACAAGCTGAGGTCTCGAGTTGGTAACACGCTTGATCTCGCCGCGCGCTTCCATATCCAGTTTTACGGTTGTTACATACCATGTCACCGAGCCATCAAAATTTCCATTCACTTCTTTTTCGACTGCACGGGAAAGGTTCATAAATGTCATCTCCTTTTGTGTCTGCAACACGCATAAGATGGCATTTCGAATCACATCGTATTTTTCCTTGTTGATATTGACACCCTGTTTTTTATCAGGATGAAGCGTGCGAATCTTGTCTTTCATGCATACCTCCTTTAGCGGGAGGCAATTTTACTCCCATCCACATACTTTTGCAGGACGAATTCTGATCGGAACAGAATACTCCCCGCTGAACTCACCCAGGGTCATTTCAAGACTCGCGATCCCACCTTTCATCTGAATCAAGCTCGATCGTCGTTAAGCCTGTGGCTTCATTCGCTCTGCGACAAGCTCAGCCACATCCCGTACTTCCATGGAGTCACCCTCCGTTTTCGAAGCGTCGCTTAACATTGCCATACAGAACGGACAGCCCACCGCTAGCGTATTCGCGCCTGTCTCCCTGGCTTCTTTGAAGCGTGCTGCATTCACGCGCATCGTGCCAGGTTCTTCTTCCTTCCAGAACTGCGCCCCGCCGGCACCGCAGCAGAAAGACTTGCGTTCGTGGCGCGGCATCTCAATGGTGGTGACACCTGCGGAGTTGAGCGCCTCCCGCGGCGCTTCAAGGATTCCATTATGTCTTCCTAAATAGCAGGGATCATGAAAGGTCACTGTATACTGATCACTGGAGACTTCCAGACTAATTTTTCCCACGCCGACCAGCTCGTTGATCAGCTGTGTATGATGGATGACCGTGTAGTTTCCACCAAACGCTGGATATTCATTCTTGATCGTATGCAAACAATGCGGGCAGGTTGTGACGATCCGTTTCGGATTTACTTCATTTAGTATCTCCACATTTGCGGATGCCAAGCCGAAGAAGATATCCTCACGCCCTGCGCGACGCGCAGAGTCGCCGTTGCATTGTTCGTTCTGCCCCAGCACCGCGTAGTTGACTCCGGCAGTGTTCAGGATTTTGGCAAAGGCTTGGGCGGTCTTCTGGGCACGCGGGTCGGTGGCTGGTGCGCAGCCCACCCACCAGAGAATATCGGGTTCCGGGTTCTGCTCAATCGTCGGCACGTTAAGTCCCTGCGCCCATTTCATGCGATCTGCCTGTGAGACATTCCAAGGATTGGCATTTCGTTCCATGCCCTTGAATGCCGTCTCCAACTGCTTCGGGAATCTGTTTTCCATCAAAGTCAGGTTGCGGCGGATATGCAGGATATCGCGCATCGGCTCATTACCAACCGGACAAATATCTACACATGCGCCGCAGGAGGTACAAGCCCACACCGCTTCTTCAGAGATCATGTTCAGCATGGGTACGTCGAGGCTTCCGCCTGAATTCAAGTGATAACGCTTATTGACCTCCAGCGCGGCGGGGGAGAGTACTTTGCCTGTGGCGTACGCCGGGCAGACCTCCTGGCAGCGGAAGCATTGGATGCAGGCATACGCGTCCATGATCTGTTCCCAGCCCAGGTCTTTCATGGTCGCTGCGCCGAATTGTTCAATGGACTGGTCATCGAGGTCGATATAATTTAATTCGCCAATGGAGCGCCGCTCCGGTTTCAAGGCAAAGTTGATGGGCGCCAGGAAGAGATGAAGATGCTTGGAATAAGGGAAGTATGGTAGGAATGCCACCACCGCGCCAATCGATAACCAAAAAGCTGCATGTTCCCCAATCATGAGCAGGTTAGGGTCCCAGCCAGACCAGGCGCGTGCCGCGGCGGAAATAAGAGGCTGCCACGTATCTACTTGACCACGCTGGGCTAGATAAAAAGACTCCTCAAGTAATCGCATCAGATTGTGTGTAAAGAAAGTCGCGGTGACAATCGCCGAGTCTCGCGCGATGCCCGTCCGCGCTTTGGGGTTCAGGTGTGTTGATTCGCGAGTGGATAAATTCGGAGGGCGAAGCACATAGCGACGAAAGGCAAGTGATGCCATTCCTATTAATATCGCCACGCCGAAGAAATCCGCCAGAAGCCTGTACACATCCCCAAAGACACCAAGATTATGGAGAAGCTTAAACCCTGTATACGCGTAAATGACATCGGTCAGGTTGATGAGCAAAAAGACAATTAATCCCCAGCCGATGAACGCGTGCAAAAGGCTGACCGTCGGACGCAAGCGAAACACCGGTTGGAACGTAACAGTCTTGGCAATGACCTCTCCCAAACGCTTCCAGAGGAGTGACCAATCCGGCTTGCCTTGCCCGCTTGAAATATGACCGATAATGCGCAGTACACCCCGGTATGTGAGATAGAGGGAAACGAGAACAAACAGAGTAAAGAGGATTTTCTCTACTAGGGTAAGCACAGTTCCTCCGGTTAGGATAACCCTGCGAAGGTTTTAATGACAAACCTTCGCAAGATCTTTAATATTGTGTAGTTTAGCACAGAAAATAAAAGCGGAGGTTTGTGACCTCCGCCGCCTGGTTGTGAATCGTTGCTCCATCTTATGGCTGCGTTCTACTGATCTCCTCCACATAAGTGATGGCGCTCTGACACGTCGGTTCCAGGTGCGAGGAAACGTTTTCCCATGTCAGCGCCTGGTCTTGCTCCAGATCTTCGCCAGCGGTCGCGTCCAGAGCGTTGCCCAGGCAGCCAGGTCCGGCATTGTAGTTGACCAGCGTAAATCTCCAGAGGTCCTCATAGGATGCCGCCTCACCGGCTGTCCCACCCGTGACGTTCTCCACCAACTGACCAGCTTGTTCGCAGTTGGCGAGCATCGTGTGAGCAAATACTCCAATGCTGAAGTTGGCGCGGTCCAGGTCAATTCCAAGCGGGCAGGTTTCACACGTGGCGTTAATGGAATCAATCAATGCCAGCCGCACATAGTCCTGCTGTTCTTCACTCAGGTGTAAATATCCTTTATTGCATTCCGCAGAGTCCATAACGAGCGGACAGAACTGGTGAAAGAATGGCGGGTTCCATAAAAGCGCTGTGTCCGCGCCCTTTACGGTCAGTTGTCCCAGGCCAATGTCTTCGATGTTGCTGATCCCGGGCCAAAACTGGCTTTCGATCGCGAATAGATTCTTGAGCAAATGTGCCGGGACGCCCGTATCCTGGGCGACACTCAGGATGATTCCGTCGAACTGATTTTGCCAGGCGGTAACTGCCTCGCGCGCTGCCTCCATCCCACATGCAGATGCGCCTCCATCCGGCAGTAAACCGCCATCCGGGCATGCTCTCACATCCACAGCCCCCGCGCGAATTAACTGCGCTGCCAGATAATTATAGGGGATGTCGGTCCCCAATTCCTCACTCTGCGTGGGCGTGCTCAACCACTCCGGGGGGCCACCCACAGGGGGAAGTGCTCCCCAGGCTTCCACACAACTGGCAACAGGGACGCCCATCCATTGGCTGCTCAAGACATCTACATACCAGAATAAACGATCCGGGTCCCCGGCGTCTGTGATCGCCACGCGTACCAGTGCATCAAAGACCACGCTGCTATCCCCATAACTGGAGTTTGCCCAGAACTGGATCACAAACCCGTCTTCATCGGTCACTGGTAATTGCAGCCGGCAGATGGCGTCACAAATAAAGGGCTGCCCTTCGTACAACCCTTCGATGCTGACGATTTCATAATCAGGCAGTGGCTCAATCCCGGTTAACACCATAATAGGGTCTGAGTCGCAAATACTTGTCGAGGATGTATATACCGGGTCGCAATTTTCCAGTGTGACCTGCACGGTTGGGGGAGGCAAAATGGAGGAAATCTCTTTTTGTGCAGGTTTGGTATCCACCAGATGAAGATAAAGCCCCTGGCACAAATTGACATCAAATTCCACGCAGGGTTTTTGTTTGATCCACTTTTGGTAGAGCTCTTCGCCACAATCTACAAAAATATCCCCTGGTGTTGGCAAGCCTTCGTGGTCGGTGACGATCTTGCACTCGATATCGTCTTCCCCCAGGTAAAACATCCACCAAAAGTATTTAGTGTAATCGACTACTGTGACCGAGTACCGGTCGGGACCCGGCGGGGTGGTGCCCTGCGCGGCAGCTTCTTCAGGCGTGGACGCGTATACGCTTACCGCAAAGGCAAGGGCGAGGCTCAACGTTAATAATCGTTTCCGCCACCGAAACTGAGTCTCGTGGTCTAATCGCATAAAAAAAAAGAGTCCACATCCATTATAGCGGACTCTCTTTCAAGAGGCTATTTTTTCCGTGACCTTTTGGTTACAGGTTTTCCGGACTGGTGATTCTGTGCGCGTACCGCGCTCTTCCTCGGCTCGCTTTTGGCAGCTGTCTGGATGGGTGGAGCCGTTTTCTCCATTTCCTCCAGGAGGTTCATATCCTGACGGAGATTACGGGTGCGAAGGTAAATACTTGCCACGTACAGCGCCATTACAACGAAGGCGACGGTGTAGCCGGCAATCATATAACCTGAAGTGTCTGGGGTGGATTCCTGAAAAAACATCTTGTTCTCCGATTACATGCTGACTTTTAACTTGAGCTGCTCAACCTTTTCCTGCAAATCACCAAGCCGGATCCGGTTCCAGAACAGATCGATAAAAATGATGCTGAAGGCGAAAAGTGCGAAGAAAAAGGCACTGAGCATATCCGGAGTCATACTGAAGCCGCCATCTGCTTCCGGGTTGGTGCCACCAATCACCACCGGATGTATGGTCCGGAACAAGCGGATGGCGAAGAACGTAATAGGCGCACTCAGCGCTCCCACAAGCGCATACACCGCGCCAAACCGGGCGCGCCGGTCGGGGTCATCAATGCCCTGGCGAAGCATGAAGTAAGCGGCGTAGATCAGCTCTGTAATCGCGGCAGTTGTGAGACGCGGGTCCCACGTCCACCACGTATTCCAGGCAGGACGCGCCCAGATGGAGCCCAGCACGATAGTGATCAGGAAAAACACCAGGCTGACCTCGATCGCGGCGATCTGAAACTTATCCCATTTGAGATTCTTTGTGAATAAGTAGATCACGCTGAATACTCCTCCAAGGATGAATCCCAGCAGTG
>DATFHE010000381.1:0-5365 GCA_035248745.1 Anaerolineales bacterium
CCAGGTGCACTGATAGTGCTGGTCGGACTATCAATCTTGGGAATTCGGAAGATTAAAAACGTCCGCTTCGGATTGGTAGACGGTGTGATGATCGCCTACCTTGTGCTTTGCGTCTGCAACATTCTCCTGCTTACTGCCAAACCAACGACGCAGCTTATCCATCTTTATGACCGTATTTTCGTGCCGTTTTGTATGTACTGGCTGATCCGTGCGATTCGGCCCGGACAAATAGACTTAGAACGGCTCGCCCCTGTGGCTTTCATCATCATTTTTTCGCAGGGAACCATTGGAATCCTTAGTTGGTTTGCGCCACAAGTCCTGCCACCTAAGTGGTTAGGTCGGTTAGGCGAACGAACTGTGGGCACGTTTGGAAACCCGGCGGTTTTCACGACCACATTGCTTTTTGCCGTAGTGATCTTAACGGAGACAGTGTGGCGCGGTTCTTACAGGAAAAAGTTGCAGGTGGCTACGTCTTTTCTGACGGTGGCATTTGCGTTCTTCCTCGTATTTTTCTCATTCTCTCGGGGAAGTTGGCTAGGTGCCATCCCGGTCTGGCTTGGACTGTATATTCTCCACCCAAAGTTAATGAGGCGCTTGAGCCTGATCGGCTCGATTGCACTCGTTCCCCTATTGGCCCTGGGTCCGCTGGCTCAATATTCCTCGTTCGCCGAGGAGCGTCTGTTTACAGAGACTACAGCAGAGGGTCGCGTCATTGGGGGAGCGGCAACCTTCAGGATGATCCAGGAAAAGCCGGTGTTTGGCTGGGGCTATCGCAATCATGAGCTCTACGACGAGCAATTCCGTGATCGGGTGATGGGACTTGTAGACAGCAAAGAGCAAAGTTCACACAACACGTACCTGCTGATTGCTGCGGAAATGGGCATCCCGGGGCTGATTTTGTACTACCTTCCAATCGGCTTGCTCTTATATCTGACCGTAAAGTACTGGCGTAGGTTGCCAGACACCCAGATCTGGAGCAGATCTCTAGTGCTAATGCTCTGGCTGTTGATCGTTGACCACATCATAGTCGCACTATTCACAGATATGATTCAGTCACCTTTCTTTAATACAACTGTCTGGTGGCTAGCACTTGGACTCATTGCAAATGCCATCGATGCCGGCAGAGATTCTATGGTTTCGTCACAAAGTAAGCAACTGCAAACAATTGGATAGCTCATGACCACTCAAGAAATGATTCTCCCCAAAGAAAATGACGCTTCTTTTGAAGCAACAAGGCAGACTGATGTAGCTTCTGGTTATATCTTTATTGTCGGACTCAGCCGCAGTGGAACGACGCTTATGCGGAATGTGCTCAACCAATCTGATTGGATTGCGATTTCACGTGAAAATCATTTTCTGGGTCACCTGATTGGTGCGGAGGGCATGCGACAGAAGTTCCGCAAGTTTGGCGATCTATCCATCGACCAGAATGTACATAATCTGGTGGACCATCTATACTCTGGCGGATCAGAGCGCAGCTCATGGTTCCGTAAGGCTAGTTCGCACTGGCGCTGGATCACCCGGCGTGTAGAGAAGCAAGAGTTTACGCAAAAACTACTCGAAACAGATCGCAGCGAGCGTGCCTTTTTCATTCTTTTGATGCAGTTGTTTGCCGATAAAAAAGGGAAGCCCATTATGGGTGAAAAAACACCTGCTCACTTTCGTTATGTCGAAACATTGCTGAGCTGGTTTCCAGAAGCAAAGATCATTCATATGATGCGTGACCCGAGGGGCATTTTTGTTTCCGAATGGCGCAGGCGGCAGAAGGAGGCGCAGTCATTCCCCTACCGCCAGCTAAAACAATTACCATTTTTGATGAAACTCGTCATATTGTTGCAGACAACTATCACCTGGCGAGAAGGTGCGCAGCGCTGTCGAGAAAATCAGAACAAATATCCTCTCAATTACTACACGCAGAGCTTCGAAGGTCTTGTCAGTGATCCCGAAGTACAAGTGAAAGACCTCTGTGCCTTTATTGGCGTGCCTTTTCAGCCTGCTATGCTGGAACAGACTGTAGTCAGTATGGGTTTTCAGGAAAAACAAACGGGGTTCGACTCTGGTGCCGCGAATCGTTGGAAGAAACATATCACGCCTTGGATCGATGCCTGGTTCCGCTTCTGGCTCCGGAAAGATATGGAAATCTTTGGGTACTCTAAATGAAAGATAGAATAGCCAGCTTTCAACCAGAAAACTCTGCGCATGGACCGATTTTTATTGGCGGTTTGGATCGCTGCGGAAAAACGACTATGCAGGCGTTCCTCTCCTCACATCCAAACATTGCTATTCCAGCGGTTGGGTCAAATTTCTGGTCATACTTTTACGGTCAATATGGTGACCTGAGTGTTCCCGAGAACTTCGAGCACTGCCTGACGGCATTGATGCATTATAAGCATGCCCTTTACCTACAGCCTGATGCCGAACGCATCCGCAAAGAGTTCTGGCAGGGAACACCAACTTACGCGAGATTATTTGGCTTACTCCACCAGCATTATGCAGAACGAGCAGGGAAAACCCGCTGGGGCGACCAGACTGGACTGATCGAGCGCTACGCCGATCAAGTATTAGCTGCCTACCCTGGAGCCAAAATGATCCATATGATTCGGGATCCGCGCGATCGGTATGATGCGTCAATTGCTATGTGGCCAAACGGCAAAGGCCGCTGCGGAGGCGCCACGGCGCGCTGGAAATATTCGGTCGCCCTGATGAGACGAAACCTTTCCTCTCACCCAGACCGCTACTTACCCGTACAATATGAAAAGCTAGTTCGTCAGCCGGAAGAGACACTACGCAGCGTTTGTGAATTTATCGGCGAAACGTACACGCCGGCAATGTTGACGATGGACGGATCTCCGGGTCACCGTGAAAAACTGGTTCACAATGCCGAAAACTCTGCCCAACCTCTTTCCGAAAAATATATCGGAAGGTTCCGGAAACACATCCCAAAACAAGAAATCGTCTTTATCCAGCAACATGCCAAAGACGAAATGCGGCGGTTGGGATATGCGATTGAGCCAATCCGATTTTCTTTTAAACAACGTGTTCAATATGAAACCTGGACGCGACCAACCAACCTGGTCCGCATGATCAGTTGGCAGTTGGCGGAGTCCTTGCATCAGCGTTTCCCACACCTGGCTGGCAGACGACCGTCAGACGCAATGGTTCTGCAATCTGGTAGAGCCGAGAAGGTAAAACCTGCTACTTCAGCACACCAGGGAGAAGGGTAAATCCGTGGAGTCTGGACCCATTTTTATTGGTGGATTGGATCAGTCCGGGAAAACACCCCTCCGGAGGATGCTCTCCGCCCATCCTGAACTCTTATTGACTCGCAGAACGTATATGTGGTCACGCTTCTATCAGCAATTTGGTTCCCTTTCCAATCCCTCGAATCTGGAGCGCTGCCTTTCAGCTATGCTGGCACAGAAAGCCATTCAGGAAATGCAGCCCGATCCCCAGCAGATCCGCCGCGAATTTATTCAGGGCGCGCAAACGTATGCACGCTTGTTTGAACTATTCCACCGGCAGAGTTTAGAACGTGCCGGGAAACGGCGGTGGGGCGACCAGCTTGGGTTTGTGGAACGATTTGCCGAAGTGATCTTTTCTTCCTACCCAGACGCCAAAATGATTCACATGATTCGCGATCCTCGTGACAGCTCGGCAGAAGGCGCGGACAAGAAACACCGGGGGCGCGGGAAAAGCGGATGGTTAACAGCGCGCTGGAAGTTTTCAGCTCATCTGGCTCAGCAAAACTCACGGCGCTATAACAAGCACTACCTGGTGGTCCGTTATGAGGACCTGATGCAAGACACCGAAAAGGTGCTGCGCAGAATATGTACCTTCCTCAACGAAGATTATCTGCCTGAAATGCTCGAAGTGCTTACCAGCACACAAAACGTAGATGAAGATGAACAGGTAGAAAATCATGAGCACTATCCGCAAGTCGGTGCAAGTGCAATAAAGACACAAATCACATTTACCCAATTATTCGCAAGGCATGACCTGATTGATTTGGGATACACTGTCAAGCCGGTGGCTCTTTCAGCCGGAGAGCGAATAAAGTTTTCTATGATCGATCTTCCGGCTAATCTGGCCGGGTTGATTGCCTGGAATCTGACCGAAGGGAAACAGTTTCTTCGTTCAGGAGCCAAGAAGGAGATTTGATATACTATGGATAGCCGGCCCATTTTTATTGGGGGTGTCGAAAGAAGTGGAACCAGTCTGCTTTACGCCTTGCTGGCCTCTCATCCGAATATTGCTATGACCCGGCGAACCAACCTGTGGCCGTTTTTCTATCAGCGTTTCGGTGACCTTAACAAACGCGAAAATCTGGATCGCTGCCTAGCTATGATGAAGCAGTACCGAAGACTCCGGATCATGAACCCCGATTACGAGCGCCTCGAACAGCAGCTCATGCAAGGCAGTGTAGATTATATAAAGTTATTCACTCTGATCTGGGATCAGTATGCTGAAAAAATAGGAAAATTGCGCTGGGGTGACAAGTCGCTGAACACGGAGCGCTACGCCGATGTGATTTTCAAGGCGTACCCTGACGCACGGATCCTGCACATCGTACGCGATCCACGTGATCGTTATGCTTCTGCCTTAAAGCGATGGAAAGTGATTCGGGGCGGAGTCGGGTCTGGAGCAGGCATGTGGCTGGAGTCTGTGCGCTTCGGTTACCGCAACATGCGCAAGTACCCAGGTCAGTACCGCTTTGTTCGTTACGAAAGCCTGGCGGCGCAGCCAGAGAAGATGATGCACGAAATTTGTGACTTTATCGGTGAGACATATGACCCTACCATGCTTTCAATGCGCGGAGCGGAGGCTTTCCGCGATGATGGCGGCAATAGTTCATTTGAACAGCACGAGCCGGGCTCCATTTCGACGCGCTCTGTCGGGCGCTACCGCAAATACTTGACACCGCGCTGGATCGCTTTTATCCAGGCTGTTGCAGGTCAGGAAATGAAAGCACTGGACTATCCTCTGGACGATCTTCATCTTTCTGCCCGCGATCGGATGCTGTTTACCTCGGTTGATCTGCCACTGAACGCTGCTCGCCTAATGGCTTGGCGTTGGAGAGAATCCTACCTAGATCGTGTCGGCCGCCCCATTCCCGAGTCGCGGCTTGTGACAGATGTAGGACCCGGGCAGGCAGAGGTCATGGGGTTATAACCCGAGAGAATTTTATGAACGGTCTTGATCACATCTTCATTGTGGGTCACGGGCGGACAGGCTCAACGCTCACCCGTCACATCCTGAACAGTTCAGATTGCATCGGGCTCGGAGGCGAGTCGCATTATCTAATGGATAGCGCCACCCTGGGAATTCAGTCCCGCCCCAGCATGCGCAAACAACTGGCGCGAGTGGG
>DATFHE010000382.1:0-7259 GCA_035248745.1 Anaerolineales bacterium
ATCGGCAATAAAAATATGTACCCAGGAGTCGATAGCGATCATAGCGCGCAGTGGGACTTGAAAGGTTAGGTCGCCGCTTTGATCGGCCATATAGGTCGGCACATGGTAATAACCCATCTCCGATAACCCAAGTTCAATCACCAGGGGTTCGGCATCTGCAACAGGACCATTCGGGTAATACCATAAGTCGGCGAGAAATAACTGCCCGGCCGGGGTATAGGACGTGGAAAGGGGCAAAGCATGTTCTTTAAAGGCGGGGTCATCCGCAGAAAACGCGGCGCGGCAGGGGGCCTTCTTCCGGCGTGCTAACGAAATAAACGTATGGATATATTCTTCATCAAAGAACAGATTATCCCGATAGACCACCATTTCGTCGCGTTGCTGCGGAAACCGTTGACCCGGTTTCAACTCGACTTCACGGGTTGTATATGGGGCAAGGACATTGCGTTGATGTAGCCAGAGAGGGGAATTTTGTATGCGCAGATCCCGTGCAGGTTCATTAAATGGTGTTATCGGATGAGGAGCATTGAGGATAACCTTGAGCATATTATTAATCAGTAATTATTCCACAAAATGAATAAAACAGGGACGGCAAGTTCCTGTTTATACGCTTCCTGCAATATAGATTACAGTTTTGTTATGGCTAATAGATCGGAGACTGGTCGATCACAATTGTACAAGTCTTGTCCCCCGCGGCAATACATGTTTTTTCTTCCACGTTGAACACCTTCCCGCCACTCACCCAATACAAGGCTTCCTGCAACAGTCCCACTGCTAAGTGGCAGACCGGGTCATGCGTCCTGCGTTCCCAGCAGAGCGGACAGCGCTCGATGTGCCAGAGCAACTTCCCCTCCTCTTCCTCCACTCGCACCTGTTGGTCGGTAAACGTGTTGAAAAGTTCCGCAAAAGCCTTTGCGCCAGCGTGGAGCTTTGCCGGAAGCGGCAGCAAGCGAAAAGCCATTTCCGTCAACCCCATCTGTGTTCCATACAGGCGCATGCCATAATTGAAACATGCGCGCCCCACTCGCAGGGCAAGCCCCCGCCCGCCGTGTGGGCCGTAGGCATGTTCCATTCCTTCTGTAATGTTGCTAACAGTTGAAAAAGGAAAGCCTAAGCTGGTGTTATCTGGAGGGTAATTCTCAACCAGTGAAGAAAGAGAAGCGAGATTCAGAACCGCATTGACCCCATTCCGCCCCATAACCTCTTCCATGGATAAGAGGATGATCCGCCCCATTCGGTTCGGATAATTAAATTGTGTAGTTGTAGGAGTTGTCATAGGGTTACAGAAGGAGTAGGAGATAGAGATGTAGATGTCCTGGGAGAAAGCGAGGGTTCGTCCCTGTCCAGGAATGATTTTAACCGCTCAGAGAAGTTTTGAGGTTCTTCCAGCATAGGAAAATGCCCGGCACCCGAGAACCTCTCAACGTGCGCATGCGGGATTCCTTTCTGCATGGGCTGCCATTGCTTTGGATGGACGACTTTATCCAGATCGCCGTAGATGCCCATCGCAGGGACCTTGATCTGATCGAGCAACGGACGCAGATCGGTGCGGCGAAGGGAGGCGATCGAAAGCAGGAACGACTCCAACGTAGTCCGTGAGAGATCCCGGTCCATCATCGCAGGGAAACGCGGGTCGGAACAAATCACGCGGGCATAGTAATGTTTCATCCATGCCCGAAATGGACCCATCATATTAAAGAGAAAAAAAGCAGTAGGGCGGTATCCCGCGAGTTTCAACAACGGTGCCAGAGAGGAACCCACCATCGGAGAACCCACGACGACAACCTTGCTCACACGTTCGGGGTAACGAATCGCCACCGAAAGGCTGACTGTCCCGCCCATGCTATGCCCCACCAGCGGCGCTTTGACGATGCCCAACTGTTCCATAAATTGATCTACAAGACTGACAAAATCCTGCACGGCATAGGTTTCCCGCTTTTTGCCTGATTCACCAAACCCCCAGAAATCCAATGCATAGGTGCGATAATACCGACCTAAAAAGCTCATCGTCTCCTGCCAGAGACCCCAGGAGCCCAGCCAGCCATGTAAAAGAATAACAGGCTTGCCGCGCCCGTAGACCTCGTAATGGACAATCCCTTGATCGGTGGTAATTGATGACACGACTTCTTACAACGGGTTCCCCTAGCCGCCCGACTCCATTTCCGCCAGGATGCTATAGAGTAATTCCAGAAGCACAGATTTCACGGTTGCTTTATCGGTTGCCACACAGGGAAGGAATTTCACCTTGCTGTCGAGCCGCAGGGCATGGCGCATATCTTCAAGATCCCAGGCGTCTTCGCGATCCTGCTTATTGGCAGCGACCACATAAGGGGTAGGCGCATAAGCGCGGAAGGTCTCGAGAATCGAGCGTGCCTCGCGGAAGGTTTCAGGGCGGGTGCTGTCTACCATGACGATAAATCCTAGCATCCCCTCCGAAAGGATCTCCCACATGAAATCAAAACGTTTTTGTCCCGGTGTACCAAACAGGTACAGAACGAGATCTTCATCCACCGTGATGCGGCCAAAGTCCATGGCGACGGTCGTTGATTCTTTGACGGAGCGTTCGGCGGCACTGGAAATCTTACGTTCGGTCGAGACAACATCAATTTCGCTGACCGACTGAATAAATTCCGTCTTGCCAGCGCTGAAGGGACCTGTGACCACCATTTTGACTGTTTGCATAAACGCTTATCCTTCTGTCTCGACAATTTACAGCGAACGTATTCGTCCAATTAACCTGTTGACCAGGGACTTCTGTTCTTCTTTGTTCTGTGTGGGGAACGTCTTGGGGCTGACGGGGATCACCATGCCTTCCGGCCTGACGATTTCCACCAACCCCGCCTGCAGAAGGCCGTAAACAATCCGGCGGATCTCCAGATCATTCATTTTGTTCGTCTGGGCGATCTGCTTCATCGTATTCTTAGGATTGATATAAGAAACAACACGCCATTCTTCCACGCTTAGGCTGACGTTCTTCAGAGGCCGGTCTGTGAACTTAAGCGCCATCTCTAGGCTGGGAATTTCATCCTGCAGTTGCTCCCATTCCCGTAACTGGCGGGCGCCTTCGATAATGATATTCTCCAGATCAAGCCGTACATTAATACGATCCTCGGGCGGAAGCATGTCTCCTTCGAAACGGAAAAAGCCCTCCACCCATGTAAAGAGCCGCCGGATGATCTCTGTAAAATAGCTTTGCAGGTTCATCAGGATCTCTTCCTGAGAAAGATACCCAGCATTGATCAGGAGAAGTCCCAACTCCTTATCCGATATTTTGCCTGTACGTTCCACGATGGCGCGGTATTGGTTTGCAGTCAATTTGTTAGCTTTGTGCAGCACCATCGCCAGGCTTCCATCATCCTGACCCACGCGCGCGTACGCCAGTTTCCCCTCGCGGAAGGAAATGTAAGCCTGCTCGCTGGGACCATCCACTACGAGTGTACCTGTCTTCTGCGCCAGATTAACCAGATTGAGCAGTTGTGTAATTGTAAAATCCCGGAGATTGCCGCGCAAAGCCATATAGTTACCTCAATAAAATCCCCCGCATGGGAGATTGAAAAAGATTATACATGCAAAGGAATATATGCGCAAACTTCGCCCTTTCCCTTGAAAAGTAGTTGAAAGGAGCTTCTTTCCGCATGGCAATGATACACTTATGAAAATTTGCACTGGAGCTTTCATGCAGAAATCAATTCTTACCCTTATTCTTGGCTTTAGCTTATTGATTGTCACGTCGGCGTTCTCCTCCCGTCAATCAAGCATGACAAACAAAGCAATCCAATGGACAAAAAATGAGATCTTCCTTAACTTTCCTGAATCGGCCACGTTCCGAGCGGCATTCACCAGTGATGTTGACCTCACATCCATCGTGCTGGAATACGGAAATGAACAGCAGACGTGCGGGGAGGTGATCGCCAAAGCGTTCCCCCCGTTCACACCTGGAAAAATGGTCGAGGCAGAATGGACGTGGGAGATGCGCCAGAGTGGATCGCTTCCCCCTGGGGCGCAACTCTGGTGGCGCTGGCGTGTGACCGATGCAAACGGGCAGGAAACGGTGACCGAAACAAAAACATCTACCTGGCTGGACGATGACCACAACTGGCAAACGATGAATCATAGCGAATCGCATAATGTGCGCCTGCACTGGTACGAAGGGGATCAGGCGTTTGCCACTGACTTAGCCAACGCTGCCGAAGAGGGTTTGCTATTCAATGAAACGCAGTCCGGACTCAAGGCAGAGGCGCCAATTGATGTTTACATCTACGCCAGCACAGACGATCTAAAGGATGCCATCCTGTATGAACCTTCCTGGACAGGTGGGCAGGCATTCCCGGACCAGAACATCGTTATTCTTGGTATCTCGCAGTCTGATCTGGATTGGGGACAAGATGCAATTGTTCATGAGTTGACTCACGTCCTGGTCGGTCACCTGACGTTTTCCTGTCTCGGAGATGTTCCGACATGGCTGAATGAAGGGCTCGCCGTCTACAGTGAAGGTGAACTCGACGCCGCCTCGGAGCGCCAGCTTGAAGATGCCATCCGCGATGACACCCTGCTTACAGTGCGCTCACTCAGCAGTGGGTTTTCGGAGGTGGCAGATAAAGCGTATCTTTCGTACAGCCAGTCCTATAGCGTCACCAAATTTCTTGTAGAAACACATGGACAGGAAAAGATGACGAAACTACTCCTGTCACTACGGGATGGATTGACAATCGATGAAGCCCTGATGGACACCTATGGTTTCGATGTCGAGGGTTTGGAACGTGCCTGGAGAGAGGCGATTGGCGCGCCACCTCTGTCGAACTCCGCGCAGCCAATATCTCAGCCAACTCCGACCTTAGTTCCCACAATTGTCCCTGTTGGAGGGCAGGTGTCTTCTGCTCTCCAAACCACCCCAACGCCTGTACCGACCTCTTCGTCGAACAGCGAACCTACACAAACGCCGGTACGGACTGCTCCGCCTCTGGCATTAACGATGATCCTATTAGGGATGTGCTGCATCTTTTTGGTTCTGATTGGGGTCGTCGTTCTTGGGTTTGTCGTGCGCCGCCAAAACCGCCAGGCAGGGGATAATGTGGAATAAATATCTTTTCAATAAACGCCCTCATCTGCATCTTATACGAAGCTTTTGCCTCATTCTGGTGGTTGCATGCCTGTTAGGCACTGTTGCGCCTTATAGAGCGTCTGCTTTGCAGACAGACGTCCCTCTTACCCAGGCTCTGGTCCTGGCAGGAGGAGAGTCCACAAATCCGCGGTCGTTTGATCCCGCGACAACGATCAGCGGCGGCGACAAACGCGTCTTCAGCGGGTTGGTATCCTTTGACCCAAAACTAAACCTAACGCCTGATTTAGCAGAACGCTGGGACGTCAGCGCCGATGGCACCGTCTATACATTCTATTTGCGACAACGTGCCAGATTCCACAATGGACGCCTCGTAACGGCGGAGGATGTCGTTTACTCGTGGGAACGCGCTGCCAGCCCTGCGCTTGCATCCGATACCGTGCTGACGTATCTTGGCGATATCGTTGGCGTTCGCTCTATGAATCAAGGCAAAGCTGATCACATCGAAGGGCTTAAGGTGATCGATGATCATACCCTGCAGGTCACGATCGACGCCCCCAAGCCCTATTTTCTACTCAAGCTTACCTCTGCAACGGCTTTCGTTGTAGACAAATCAAATGTGGAAAGCGGCAAGGAGTGGTTTCGCACGCCGAATGGCACAGGCCCGTATAAGCTCGTGGAATGGACACGGTTCGAACGCAAAGTATATGAAGCGAACAAAGACTTTTATCTCGGTGCCCCGAGCATTCCTTATATCGTCGTGAAACTGTATGCCGGGGATAGTCAACGTCTGTATGAGTCCGGGGAGGTAGATATCACGGGTGTTTACTCCGTGGAGCGGTTTACCGACCCCACAGAGCCCCTTCATAACGAGCTTCTGACCGGGGTCAACTTGTGTACTGGCTATGTTATTTTTGATACTACCCGTCCGCCATTCGACGATGTAAACGTCCGCAAAGCGTTCAGCATGGCATTCGATAGACAAAAATACATCGACGTGGTCCTCGATGGACACGCGCTCCCCGCTTATGGAATATATCCCCCGGGTTTACCGGGCTCCAATTCCGCTCTTAGAGGATTAGAGTACGATCCAGAAGGGGCACGTCAGCTGCTCGCGCAATCCAGGTATGGCGGACCGGACGGCTTACCACCGATCGTGTTCAGTAACATCGGCGTCGGCAGCTATATCAGTGCGGACGTGGCGGCGATGGCTGAGATGTGGGAGCAAAACCTTGGCGTAACGATCACCGTGGAAAACATCGAGCCGAATTACTATTACGATCAAATCTACGCCGGCAATCATGGTCAGTTGTCCAGCAGCGGCTGGTGCGCGGATTATCCCGACCCCGAAAATTTTGCCGATGTGCTTTTTCATACTGGCTCATCACAAAATAACGGCGGGTACTCGAACTTACAACTTGACACTTTGCTGGAAGCAGCGCGCATCGAGCAGGACGTAACGAAACGTATTGGTATGTATCAGCAAGCCGAGAAAATCATCGTGGATGAGGCGGCTGCATTGTTCACTACCTATTCGCTTTCCTATCAACTAGTCAAGCCGTACGTAAAGGGATACGTCTTCACCCCGATTGATATCCCGATTGAACGATATATGTGGTTAGAAGGAAAATAATTATGGTCTTGCTTCCACAGCAAACTCAACTCGCTCGATTTCTCCTCCGAGGCTGGAAACCATAAATTCAAAGGGAAGACTCTCGCCTGGCGATAGACTCGCCTTTGATTCCCACCTGCGCACGCCCACTACCCGCCCCACCTCATCGTAAGTTGTCCCCGTGACCCACACCTGACTCGCCGCCTTTGCATCCGCTGGCAGCTGCACCTGCCCGCTGACGCGCGCACTGCGCCCTTCCGCGTTGATCAGTACCAGTGTGTTGTGAATGGTCGCAGGCAGGTATCGTTCATCATTGGGCAGCAACCGGATTGCCGTTAAAACCTGCACCTGTGGTTTTGCGTTCGAGGGAATCTTTGATGGAAAAAACACCGCCAGAGGTAAAGAAGTATTTGGCGGTAGAATATTCAATGGAAGCAGAGCAGTCTGGCTCGCAAGCACTGCATTGCTTGCATCGACCAGCGTCACCTGTGCACTGACATTTTCCATGAAATCCGTAAAATCGTTATGGGCAAGCACAAAACACCACATGCCCTGATCTGCCGTCGGGTAGCATTCAATTTGGCGAAT
>DATFHE010000383.1:0-5965 GCA_035248745.1 Anaerolineales bacterium
GATGCGTTAAGCACATTGCAGCGCTGGCAGGAAGATCAGCCTGATCTAATTATCCTGGACATTAATCTTCCCGGCACAACCCAGCTGAAAGATGGGTTCGCCATCTGCCAGCACATCCGCAGTCAATCCGATGTTCACATCATCCTGCTTACCGTACGCGGCGAAGAAAATGATATTGTGCGCGGGTTGGAAGCCGGCGCTGACGATTATGTCTTGAAGCCGTTCAGTCCGCGTCAGTTAGTGGCGCGTGTCCAGGCTGTGATGCGCAGAGGTCGAAGCGGAGAAGCAGCGTCTCCGCTCGCTATATTCTCCATCGATGGGTTGCACTTTAACCCTAAAATTCGCGAAGTATCTCTTTCCAATGGACAAACCAAAAGCCTTACTTCCCTGGAAAGCCGTCTGCTCGAATACTTGATGCTGAACGCGGGGCATATTCTCACAACAGATGACCTGATCAGCGACGTCTGGGGCGCGAGCGGAGGCAACTCGGAGATGCTCAGGCAGCTGGTGAAGCGTTTACGCGCCAAGATCGAGGAAGATCCAACAAAGCCATTCTATATTGAAAATTTGCCAGGGCTGGGATACGCGTTCCGTCTGAAACGCTAACAGACTCACAGTGGGGGAAAACCAGTAACATCCTGTCACAGGTTTGTCACAAGCTTATCACTGCACCCGTCACACCTTATAGGTATCCTAGGGTCGATATCAACACGCGAGGTAACAATGTCGATCCTGCTCGAAAACGTAAGCAAGCGATATGGACAGCAAACTGTCGTCAATAACATCTCATTGGAGATCGAGGACGGTGAGTTTTTTGTGCTGCTCGGCTCCAGCGGCAGCGGAAAATCCACCATATTGAATATCATCGCCGGCCTGGCCCCTGCCGATGAGGGACGTGTTTTGCTGCACGGCCGTGATGTAACCGACCTGCCCACACAAAAACGTAATGTAGGCTTTGTGTTCCAGAATTATGCTCTATTCGAATATATGACCATTGCCGAAAACATCGAGTTCGGGCTTCAGATTCGGAAAGTGCCGAAAAAAGAACGCCAGATGAAACGTGATGAGCTGCTGGAATTGGTGGGTCTTGTGGGGCTGGGGGAACGAATGCCCAAGCAGCTCTCCGGAGGGCAGCAGCAGCGTGTGGCGCTGGCGCGGGCACTCGCGTTGGAGCCGGATGTTCTGCTCCTGGATGAGCCTCTCGGCGCGCTGGATGCGAAGATCCGGACGGAACTGAGGCGGTCTCTCAAAGCGATTCAGCGACAACTGGGAGTCGCAACCATTCTGGTCACCCACGATCAGGAGGAAGCCTTTGACCTGGCAGATCGAATCGGGGTGATGAGCTATGGGCGGTTGATCGAAGTGGGCACGCCACGCGACCTTTATATGCACCCGCAGACCGAGTTCGTCGCGTCCTTCCTGGGGACGGCAAACATTTTGCTCGGCAAGAATGAAAAGGAGCACATCCAGATCGGTCCGCATGTCTTCGGGCTGTCCAAAGAGGCAACACAATTTAGCAGTGATGGACGCGTCCAGGTGCTCTTCCGGCCAGAAGATGTTGCCTTATCTTGCACGAAAGAAGAGCTGGACTGCACGCCGCTGGGTGAGGGTGTGGTGACCAGCCTGGGATTCAATGGACCAACTGAGCGCATCCGCCTCGAGATTCCATCCATTCCCGGCGTTCGAGCGATCGCGCCCTCCGTTCCCTTTGGAAGCCAGAACATCCTCATCGAAGCCACCCGCCCCCCTGAGCAAGCCGCAGCGTTTCCTCTATCGGTGAATGACAAAGCCTGGGTGGGGATCCGGCGGTTACACGCGCTTTCACATCCGGGACTGAATTTCCTGGTCGTGACCGACGGCTCTCTGCGCAGCCAGTCGGCGCTGAGCTTGGGTGGGCATCTGGCACGCATGTCACACGCGCGCATGACACTGGTTGGTGTGGGAAAGGATGAAGCGCTTCTCGAATCCTATCTTCAGGATGCCCGCAAACAGCTTGGCAACGGCATGGCGTCGGTTCAAGTGAGCACGGACCCCAGCCCCACCGCGAGCGCAGTCGCCAAATCGATCCGGCAAAGCCCTGTAGATCTTGTCATTGTTGGATGGAGACCTGTGGAAGGGCTGGGGTTTGCCGAGCAGATCCTCCAGTCTGGAGATCACCACCTGCTGCTGGCGGCACATCCGGGCGCGCGGCTGGAGAAGGCACTGGTCTGTGCGGCGAGTGGAGAGCCTGGGAAGGACGATGTATTGTTTGCAGGGCGTCTCCTCCGCCATGTGGGCGCACAAGCCAAGCTGTTAACTGTGATGAATGCAGTCTACAGCACCGAGTACCAGCGCCAGCATGTGGAACGATTCATGGCGGGCGGCAAGCACAGCCTGGAGATGTTCGGCGTCCCCACCGAAAGCGAGATACGGATGGGAAATCCGCCAACGGAAATCGTCGATGAAATCCATAAAGGCGAATTCGACCTTGTGATTCTCGGCGCTCCCTTGCCTAACCGGGATGGGCGTGTATCCCTCACCAAGGTGGTCGAGAACGTGATGAAGAATGCAGGCAATTGCTCACTGCTCATTGTGCGCTCCCATCACTATTCTAAAAATTGATGATTACAAAATGACCGAAAGGACTATTATGCTTTCTCAAATCCAAAAAACACTGATCGTTTCTTTCTTATTGCTTGCCATCGTCGTCAGCGGATGTGCCCCGAATAATGGGACAGAAGCACCTGCTACAGGCGAGGGTGGTGAAGTCAAGTTAATCCTGGCAGGATATACAACTCCACGCGAAGCCTACCGTGAGATCATCCCGATCTTCCAGCAAGAGTGGAAGCAAAAGACAGGTCAAACGGTCACGTTTGAAGAATCTTATCAGGGCTCCGGTGCGCAGTCTCGTGCCGTTGCCGAAGGCTTTGAGGCAGATGTTGTTGCTCTCTCTCTGGAGGCGGACGTGATCCGTCTGGAGGATGCCGGGTTGATCACCCAGGACTGGCGCACCAAGTCCTTTGGAGGAATCGTCAGCACTTCGGTTGTAGCCTTCGCTGTACGGGAAGGCAACCCGAAAAACATTCAGGATTGGGCAGACCTGACGCAAGCCGACCTCGAGATTCTCACCCCGAATCCAAAGACCAGCGGCGGTGCGATGTGGAACATCCTGGGATTGTACGGCGCAGCCCAGCGCGGTCATGTGGCAGGATACACTGCGGACGATGCTGGAGCGCAGGATTTGCTTTTGGACGTTCTAACAAACGTTACAGTGATGGATAAAGCTGCCCGCGATTCGATTGTGAATTTTGAGAAAGGCATTGGCGATGTAGCCATTACCTACGAAAATGAAGTTCTCGTCGGCCAGCAGGCAGGGCAGACCTATCAATTGGTTCTCCCAAGTTCCACCATTCAAATTGACAACCCGATTGCTGTTGTAGATTCGTATGTGGACAAACACGGCACGCGTGAAGTGGCAGAAGCCTTTGTCGAATTCCTGTTCACGCCTGAGGCACAGCAAATCTTTGCCAAGCATGGACTGCGCTCCCCGGACCCGGAAGTAGCCAAAGCAACCGCCGAACAATATCCTCCCATCGAAGACTTGTTCACGATTGATCACTTTGGCGGCTGGAAAGAAGCTACCCCCGCGTTCTTTGGCGAAACAGGTACCTTCTATCAAGTGCTAAGTGAAGTCCAGGGGATTGAAACCACCGAGTAAAAATCTTAATCCGGGGACAGTCATTCACCATTTGAGTGACTGTCCCCTAAAACTCAAATGAATCTATCTACAACAATTCCCTCATCCAATAAAAAGTCCAGAGCATCACTCCCCTGGGGGGGATGGGGCGTTCGTTCTGTGGCTCTTGCGTACCTGGCGGTGCTGCTTGTCATTCCGCTTCTGGTCATTCTGCGAGATGGCACGCGCGAAGGATTGGCTGAACTTTGGCGGCAAATCACTTTGCCCGCCGCCTGGCATGCGTTGCAGCTTACTTTGTGGACGTCAGCGTTCATGACCGTTATCAATACGATTATGGGGACGCTAACGGCGTTCGTCCTGGCGCGCTATGATTTTCCTGCGAAACGAATCCTGAACGCCATCATAGACCTACCATTGGCAATCCCCACACTGGTCACCGGAGTCATGCTGGTGATTCTGTTCGGACCGCAGGAGGTCCTCGGTACCTGGCTAAAAGAGCAGTTTGATTTTTCGATTATTTTTGCACCACCGGGAATCATTTTAGCTTTGCTGTTTCTCACGTTTCCGTTTGTCGTGCGCTCCGTCCAGCCTGTGCTGCTCGAACTGGATCGCACCCAGGAACACGCGGCTGCCACGCTTGGCGCTGGCGGCTGGACCATTTTTCGCCGCATCATCATTCCCCCGCTGACTTTACCCATCGTAACCGGTGCGCTGCTCAGCTTTGCGCGTGCAATTGGCGAATTCGGCTCGATTGTCATTGTTGCCGGGAACATCCCACTGGTTTCACAGACGGCGGCCGTCTATGTCTTTGGCGAAGTGGAGTCAGAGAATCGGCTGGGAGCAAGTGCGATGTCTATCGTGATGGTTGCCATCGCTTTTAGTTTGATGATGTTTGCAGAATATCTACGAAAACGATCACGAGTGAGTTCCGCAAAGGAGACTACATGAACATCACAATCCCGAAAGTCACTTCTCCTCTCAAGAAGCTTAGTAAACCTATTCCAGCATGGATCGTTCGAAGCCGGGAGAGTTGGGTCAGCGGAATATTGATCGCAATTGTTATTGGCTATGTGGGGTTACTGATCCTGGCTCCATTGGTCGCGTTAACCTTTGGCGCGTTCGAACAGGGCGTGGGAGCAATATTCGAGTCGTTCAATCAGCCCTTCGTATTGACCTCATTTTGGAACACCCTGTGGATCAGCCTGGTGGTCGTCGTCATCCACGCGATCTTTGGTACGATTGTTTCCTGGGTCTTTGTCCGTCACCAGTTCCCCGGGCGGGGTCTGATCAACGGTCTGATCGATATGCCCTTCGCCGTGTCACCCGTCGTGGCGGGATATATGCTGCTGTTGCTCTTCGGGCGCAATGGATTTCTGGCACCCGTGGTCGAAGCGACGGGGATGCGAGTGGCGTTTGCGTTTCCGGGGATGGTCCTGGCAACACTCTTTGTCACCATGCCCTTTATGATTCGCGAGCTAGTCCCGGTTTTGGAAGCATTTGATACCCGCCAGGAAAAAGCCGCCGCGACCCTTGGTGCCAGCAGTTGGCAGACCTTCTGGCGCGTAACCTTTCCCGCCTTACGCTGGGGACTCATCTACGGCATCACGCTGACGTTTGCACGGGCTCTGGGTGAATTTGGTGCCGTGCTGGTGATCGGTGGAGCAGCACAGGGGGGTCTCATGACAACTACTTTATTTATTTATCACGCGCTGGAAGAACGGCAATACATTGCCGCTTACAGTGCGGCGCTTGCATTAGGATTGTTCTCGCTCATCCTTGTGCTTGGCTCCGACTGGCTCAGGAGCAGGAAACACTAACCTGTAGGCACGTTCTTAGCACGACGTACAGGTTAGGCGTGAGCCTGAGTATTTTTTCATTTGCATTCAGACTTCCTTTGGCGTACAATTTTAATGAGACTAACCGAAGGAGGCTGAATGGCTACAACTGTATCCAAACCCGCAGCTGAGGCTGCGTCCGCGTCCCGCCCGATGACGGAGGAAGCGGATTTCCTGCAAATTAAATCCATCGATCACGTCCATTTTTATGTGGGGAATGCAAAACACGCCATGTACTACTGGTGGAAGGCATTCGGTTTCAAGCCCGTGGCGTATTCAGGGCTTGAAACGGGCAACCGCGCTTTTGCTTCGTATGTTTTGGAATCGGGGCAGGCGCGGTTTGTTATTTCTGCCGCCTATTCCCCCACCCATGAGATCGCCGGACATCATATGGTCCATGGCGATGGCGTAAAAATGATTGCCTTCGAAGTGGACGATGTCGAAAAAGCCTGGA
>DATFHE010000384.1:0-8754 GCA_035248745.1 Anaerolineales bacterium
CGTTTCATAATTTTTCTCTCTTAGAGTAATTTGATGTAGTCTTACGAAAGTTGTCTCTCAAGCCTTGCCTGACTCTGTAGAAACCTTCGCAAAGCTCTTCGTGAAATCAATGATACCTTACCGCTTGTATCACGCATGTTACACATACGCAAGTAAATTTCTCCACCGTTTATAAGCACAAAACGCAATTTTCAGGCTTGTTTTCTTATGTGGCATTCCGTAATCTCATGCAATCTTTCTTGCACGCAATCGTATATACTCATATAATGAATGTCATGGAAGAGGCGTCTCCCCGACCAACCTTTGCGAATTTCAAGCGTTTCCTTGTCCCGCTGGCGGCAATCCTGGTATTTGCCATCTGGTTCAGTTTCACGCCGCCAGGGCTGCTCGGCAAAGCCGATGCAATAGGTTATGCAATCTGTCATCGGATTGACGAGAGATCGTTTCAGATTGGAGACCGTCAACTCCCGCTGTGTGCGCGCTGCACAGGGGAATTTTATGCTGCAGCAATTTCCCTACTCCTTTTTACGATCATACGCCCCAGGAAAAGCGGCATGCCCGGCTGGAAATTGGGTGCGCCTTTGTTATTTTTCCTGGCTGCCTTCGGGCTTGATGGAGTGAATTCGTTCCTACATTTATTCAAACAAACCGCCGGTGGGACGCTCGATTACATTCCCAACTTGTATCTGCCGAACAACACATTGCGTCTTCTGACAGGCAGCGGAATGGGCATTGCCCTGGCGTCTATTCTTTATCCCGCGTTTAATCAAAGCGCGTGGAAAAACGCCGACCCGGGACGCGCGTTGACCTGGAATACGCTGGGAATCCTGATTGGCACCATTCTTCTTGTTGACCTGCTCGTTCTCACAGAAAACCCTGTGGTTCTTTATCCTGTTGCAATTTTGAGTGTGCTTGGCGTCCTGGCTTTACTGGTCATGGTCTTTAGCATGGTCTGGGTTCTGATCATGCGGCAGGAAAATGAGTTTACTTCCCTAAGGGAAATGTGGATGCCCTTTCTGGGCGGAACCACGCTTGCCTTCCTGATGATCGGTATGATTGATTTGTTCCGCTTCCAATTGACGGGAACCTGGGGGGCGTTTCCGTTAGGATAAGTTTTTCGTAGGGCAGGTTGCTACTCGCCTGACCTACCTGGAGGAACTATGGATTTAATGACTGGTATCTTCACGGCATTTGGTCTGTCTGCCTCTGCGGGGCTCAATGCCTACATCCCTTTGCTGCTGGTGGGCCTGCTCGCGCGCTATACAGACCTCATCAATCTCAGCCAGCCCTGGGATACGCTGGCACACCCGGGGATCATCTTATTGCTATGCGTACTCGTCATCATCGAAATGCTGGCAGACAAGGTTCCAGCGGTCAATCACGTCAATGACCTGATCCAGACCCTCATCCGCCCGGCAGCCGGAGCCATTGCTTTCGCCGCCAGTGCGAACGTAATCACCGACGTGAGCCCCGTGCTTGCGTTAGCCGCCGGCTTGCTCGTTGCAGGGACGGTGCATGTTGCCAAGGCAGGTGCTGTTCGCCCCATGGTCACGGCAACGACCGGCGGCGCGGGAAACATCCCTGTCTCGATTGCGGAAGATGTGGTTTCCACCGTTCTTTCCTTCCTGGCGATCGCTCTGCCTGTGCTTGTGGGCATGCTCATGATCGTGCTGGCGGCATTCATTATTTACTGGCTCTCGAGGCGCGCGAATAGACGAACAACCTGATATAATCTGCCGTCGTAGAACATTATCTGTCATTATTTGGAGGAACACATGGAAACACCGCCGATCACCCCCGCCCCGGAAGAACCCAGGAAGAACAATACAGTATTGTATGTCGTCATTGGTGCCTTAGTACTCTGTGGCTGCTGCTCAGTTGTTTTAGGGGCATGGTGGCTATGGAACAATGGCGACAGTTTCATTCAAGGCACGAGCTTGCTTTTGCCATTATTAG
Organism: Anaerolineales bacterium; assembly: GCA_035248745.1. Taxonomy (GTDB): domain Bacteria; phylum Chloroflexota; class Anaerolineae; order Anaerolineales; family Villigracilaceae; genus Defluviilinea. The sequence goes on from DATFHE010000384.1 coordinate 1,957, forward strand.
GATAGGACGAAAATGATTCAACAAACCTCCGAGTCAACTCGGAGGTTTGCCGTTTAAGAAAAGCTGTTTCAAACCATTCAATCCCTTCAACGCCTCCTCCCTTAACGCTTCCTCTAATTCAAGCGCTTCGAATTCATCTTCATCCAAAACCGTCTGTTGCCCGGATGTGGAAACCCACAGATCGAGAGCAAGGTCAACATACGAGACAACCCCGGCTTCGAACACAGCCGGTTTTCCAACGTTGCAATACCAGCCTTTTAATTGGCGATCATCGCGGTCATAAACCACGAAAATATTGTACCAGCGCTCTCTGTAATAATATTCAACAAAACGATCTCCGGTCTTAAATACAACATCCATGAATGGCATATCTGCGCGGTCGAACGGGGCTTCGAGCACAATGCAGTGTTCATCCTGGCGCAGTAAGGTGCCTTCATATTCGTATGTTACTTCACCTGCAATATTCTTTTTCTGCACTCTGATCTGCACTGCCGCACTGCGGTGTGCCTCGCTTGTTTTCATAGGAGACATTCTACCTTAACAGAGACCTGGATCCTCTCCCCCACCTTCGGCGGGCTAGGGAGATAAAAATAGAGTCCGTTATCCAGTGTGAGTTTGAAACGGTCTTGCTGAAAGATCACATCACTAACAATCCCCTGTACGATGTTTGATCCCTTACCCACAGAATGCGGGCGCACTAGCAAATGGACGTGATCCCCCTTTCGATGTTCATGCTCACAGGCAATGTCGAAACCTCCAAACGCGCTTTCTACACCCCACTTCTTATCTAGCTTCTCTCGTACTTCTCCCTCAAAAACATTTCCCAGCCCAAGAAACCGTGCCACAAACGCGGACTCCGGATTCGCCCACACATCCGCAGGTGCCCCTTCACGGACGATTTCTCCGCCATGCAGAATCAAGATCCGATCTGCCATCGCAAAGGCTTCTTCCTGATCGTGTGTGACATAAATTGCCGGGATGTTTGTTTGATGCAGAATAGACCGCAACTCGTTGAGCAGGTCTTCGCGCAACGTCCGGTCCAGCGCTCCGAGAGGTTCATCGAACATCAGCAACCGCGGACGTGTCGCCAAGACGCGCGCCAGCGCAACACGTTGTTGTTCGCCGCCGGAAAGATCGGTCACCTGCCTGTTTTCGAATCCCCGTAAATTCACCATTTCCAGAGAGTTGGCTACGCGCTCTGCAACTTCGTTCTGTGGCAGGCGGCGCATCTTCAGACCAAACGCTACATTTTCGCTTACATTGAGATGCGGGAAAAGCGCGTAGTCTTGGAACACCAGCCCGAAATCACGCAGATGGGCGGGCGTCGAAGAAAGGTCCCGCCCGTCAAACGAAATGGAGCCTGAATCGGCATCTTCTAATCCTGCGATGATCCGCAACAGCGTAGATTTGCCGCTCCCCGAGGCGCCGAGCAAGCAAACCGTCTCGCCCACCTCCACCAAGAAGGAGACATCCTGGAGAATCGGCTTGCCATCATAGCCCTTAAAGATGTGCTGGATTTCGAGCATTAAAATTCTCCCGAGCCGGGAATACGAACTCGTTCGATGAGCAAAATGCTTGCGACCGTAAGTGACATGAGGATCGTCGCCATTGCCATCGCCTGACCGTAATTCAAACCGCCGGGTTGCGAGAGGAACCGTTCGATCGCAACAGGGATGGTAGGATACTCCGGGCGAGAAATCAACAGTGTCGCGCCGAATTCACCGAGCGAAATGGTAAAAGCAAAGGTCCCCGCGGCTAAGGTGGCGCGGCGCAGAATCGGCAAGTCGATATTTTTCCAGACCTCGAGAGGCGAGGCGCCAAGCGATGCGGCAGCCTGACGTAACCGCTGAGGGATAGATGCAATAGCAGGCTGGAGCGTGCGAATAACAAAGGGCAGCGCGACAAGCGTGTGGGCAAAGGGAACCAGCAATGGGGAAGTGAGCCAGGCTCCGTACGAAAGGATGAATCCAAGCCCAAGCATCACCGCCGAGGAGCCAAGAGGCAGCATGATGAGCGGATCGAGAATGCGTTCGAGGCGTGTGGGTCTGGCAAGCGCAAACGCAGCGGGAAAACCAAGCAGCAGAGAGAAAAGGACCGTTCCCCCGGCATACGCCAGTGAATTGACCGTGGCTCGAATCGGCGGGACATAAAAGATGGAGCCGCGCCGGTTGATGAAAAGCTCGCTATAGTAATCGGTGGTGAAGCCGTATTGAACCTCGCCACGATCCCCGCGGTCTGCTTCGACGCGAAAGAAGGAACGGAACGGAAGGGCGGAAAGAGGCAGCAGGAAGAAAGATGTAAGAAGAAAGATAAAACATGCAAGTGCGATTTTTTCTCGTATTGTTTTTGGCTGACGAAGGTTCGATTGAGCAGAACGCGGGTTCGTTTGAATCGTCGAGCGCGTGGCAACGCGCGAATAAAGAATGGAAAACAAAATTGTACAAACGAGTTGAATGACCGATAACAAGGCAGCGAGAGGAAGATCCGGCAGCCGGAGTACACGCAGATAGATTTCCACTTCGAGAGTGGCAAATTGCGATCCTCCTAGCAAAAGGATAACGCCAAAGCTTGTGAAGTCAAAGAGAAAGACCAGTAACGTGGAAGCCAGCAACGCCGGGCGAAGTAAAGGAAGCGTCACATGCCACCAGACTCGAGGTGAGTCGGCGCCGAGGGAGCGTGCTGCGGCTTCTAGCTTTGGGTCAAGGCTGGAGAGAGCATTGCCTACAACACGGATGATGATTGTTGTGTTGTAGAAGACGTGGGCAAGGAGGATGGCGGAGAGCGTACCGATGAACTGAAAAGTAGAAAGTGGAAAGATGGTGTGAATAAGCCCTCGCGGACCGAGCAGGGCGCTGAAACCAGCTGCCACCACAACCGTCGGAAGCATGAACGGCACAGCGGTTAATGCGCGCAGGAGGGATTTGCCGTGAAAATTATAGCGTGCAAAAAGATAAGCGGCAGGGAGTCCGAGAATGAGGGTGAGAAGAGTGGAAAGGATCGCTTGATAGAAAGTAAAAAGTAAAACGTGAGCAGCAAGTTGAATATGTTCTGTGGTCAGAGCCTGAGGTTCGAACGTAAGAGCGAGGATACGGGAGAGAGGGTGGAAGAAGGCGATAATGAGAAAGGAAAGAGGGAGAATCCAGAGAAGAATTCGAGAACGAGCAGAGAGGGATACAGGTACAACCATAGACACGCCGGCATGTACACCCTGTGAAACCTGTTTACCTGTCTCCATGTATACTTATCTACTCTTTTACCTCAAAACAAGATCTGTCCAGGCTTGAATCCAACGATCGCGGTTTGCAGCTATTTCATCGGGAGAGAGAGCCGCGGTTAGCTTGGGTGCTTGGGCATATTTGGTAAATTCGTCAGGCAGAACAGCCTCTGGAAGGACAGGATAGACAAACATCTGTAAAGGTACGTCTTCCTGGAACTGTTTGCTCAGCATAAAGTCTACAAATTTCTCGGCGAGGGGGCGCTGCTGAGTCCCGTTGAGGATGCCCACAAATTCGATTTGACGGAAGCAGGTATCCGGTCCAAGAATGGATGCAGTGGGCGCATCGTCCATTGGTTTCTCGGCATACACTACTTCCACGGCAGGCGACGTTCCGTAGGAAACGACCATCGGCTGCGGTCCGCGCCCGGAGGAGCCACTGAAGTTGGTGTAGTACGCCGTTTCCCATCCGTCTACGACGACAACATTATTATCCTTCAACGCCTGCCAGTATTCGGGGAAGGATTCGCCGAAATGCGCGACCGTCGCTAGCAGGAAGGCAAGCCCCGTGGAAGAAGTGGCAGGGTTTTCCACCACCAGCAATCCTTCGTATTCAGGTTTTGTCAGATCTTCAAGGCTTTGAGGGACGATCAAATTGTTATCTGCGAAATAAGCTTTGTCATAATTGATGCACACGTCACCGTAATCCACAGGCAAAGCACGGTTTGAAGGATCAAGTTTGAATACACTCGGAATTCCGCTCAAGGCGGTCGATTCATAGGTGCCGAAGATGTCGCCTTCCAGCGCGCGGGAGAGAAAGGTATTGTCAACCCCAAATAGCACATCAGCCAGAGGCGCATCTTTGGTGAGAAGCGCTTTGTTCAGCACAGCACCTGCATCACCACTTTGTAAAAAGACAACCCTGGCATGATTAGCTGCTTCGAACGATTTGACAACCTCCTCACTGACCGAAAACGAATCGTGGGTCATAACTGTGATCGTTTGAGGTTCTGTAGACTGCGTTTCCGTTGCCTGAGGCGAGCAAGCCACCACGAGTAAGAGGATCAAAAGTAAAAGGTGTTTCATATTTCCTTTCGTCTAAGCACGACGATGGACAACAAGCAGCAATCCCGATCCAATCGAAATGGTTGCCGTATCGCTGGTCATTTCATTGCTGATCCCGCGCGTTTTGTCCGGATAGAGGGTTTCTTTTCTGAGAGCCCATCTTAGATCCGTAGTCTGGACATCGGAAACTGGTCCACCCCATGGAATCAGCGAGACAAGATCGCCGCGGCTTCCGAGGACCTGCGCCTGATCCCGGCAAAAGAAGCTCTCTTCCACCCCATCGTCCAAACGAATCTCGAATTTCGAAAGTCGAGGATCGGTAAGCAGGATTATGTTAGCGAGAGTCTGGTCGAGCCGCCCGCCAAGAGCAGCGACGATGATGATTTGTTTCGAATTCAACTCTATCGCGCGGTGGAGGGCAAGTTCCAGATCGGTTTCATTTTTATCGTGAGGGAACAATTCCATAGAAGCATCTGCTTGCCTGAGGTTCTGTAGTTGTCCTTTTTCTACCGAATCCATATCACCAATAATGATGTCTGGTTTGATGCCTAACGCCAACGCGTGACGGGTACCCCCATCCGCGCAGATGATGTAATCGTCCTTCTGGATAAGTGTGCGGGCTTTATCGAGGCTAGGGAGTTCACCATTGGCAAAGATGACGATGCGCTGTACATTGCTTCGCAATAAAAAATCCTCCGAGGGCGGAGGATAACAGATGACAAACGTATGTTCCCTCCGCCAGCATGACCTGGATCAGGTAATTCGGGTTGAGCGCGGCTCGCTCCTCTCAGTCCCGCATCGCAGGACACCCCGTTCCATTGTGGATGATAACTATACTCGAAATTTTTAGAATGTCAATTCAAAAACGGCTGAAGCTCTACCGTACGCGGCGGCGCCATTCCTCTTTCATCTGTAATTCGCGCGGGCTGAGTCCCGAGTCGAGCGCCAGGAAGTCTGTGAGCAGGCGGTTGAACCGGGTAGTTTCATCGATCATCGGGAAGTGACCAGAATTTTCCAACTCTACCTGGTGGGTCATCGTGGAAAGAGAATATTCACCGTCCGGAATAACAATCGCCGGGTCTTTATCTCCATAGACCAAGAGACATGGGATATTCAATGTACGGAAATTGTTATAAATGTTATTTGCCTGCAGCCCTACCAGCGAATCGCCAATCGCCTTTGCATCTGCCTTGGAGGCGTCTGACAGGGCTGTGGTTGCCTCCGGGGTGCGGCTCGAGAGCCAGTCCGCTAACTCGCCCAGCGTCGCGGTCCGTAGACGCGCATGGATTGCCTGGTAATCCAGAGGGCAACTGACTGCCATGATCCGATCCACACTTTGCGGGAAGCGTGTGGCAAACGTCATGCCCACCAGCGCTCCCAGCCCGTGACCCACCAGGGCGATCTTGCCAATCCCCATTTCATGCAAAAAACGATCCAGCAAACTCGCCTGTTGCTCGAGCGAGTAATTGAGAGTGTTATGAGTCGTATCTCCAAAACCCCATAAATCCAGAGCATAAGCGCGATAGGAGGTTGAGGTGACTTGCATGGCATTGATCCAATAACGCCATGAGCCCACCCAGCCGTGCAAAAAGATGACAGGACGGCCGCGCCCCAGCACCTCATAATGCACAATCGAGCTATCGAGGAGAATTACACTCAAAATTTACTTCCCAAACTTGCCCAGAATCTCTTTCACACGATTTGTCAATTGATCGGGAGCAAACGGCTTGAGCAGATATTCCTCCGCGCCTGCATCCAAGCCTTGCTGAATTTCACTTTCCTGTCCCTTGGCAGAAAGAAAAACGACAGGGATATCGCGAAGGTCGGAGCTTGCCTTCATGATTTTGCAAGCCTCATAACCCGTCATGCGAGGCATCCGGACATCCATCAGGACCAGGTCAGGGTTTACCTGCGGCGCCAACTGGACCGCCTCCTCCCCGTTCGTTGCCACGAACACTTCGTGCCCCGCAAACCGGAGTGTAAAAGCCACCAGGTCACGGATATCACGTTCATCTTCTGCAATCAAAATCTTCGCCATGCATTCCTCATCGTTTTTCGTAGACCGGAAGAGTAAATGAGAAGGTGCTCCCATCTCCCGGCGCACCTGAGCTCTTCATCCAAATACGGCCTTTGTGCATTTCCACAATTTCCTTGACAATGGAAAGCCCCAAACCAGTTCCTGGGGTTTGCAGCACCAGTGGATGCTCGCCACGGTAGAAGCGCTCAAACACACGGTTTTGGTCTTCCAGCGGGATTCCCACACCATTATCCTTAATATCGACCTGCACTTCCTTGCCACCGTTGGGTGAATGAATGCGGACGGTGATTGTCCCATTTTCAGGAGTGTAGTGATATGCATTGTCAACCAAGTTACCAAGAATCTGGCGTATCCGCTCGATATCGCCGTAGACGTGCGGCAGCTTTTGCGGCGCATCCAGGGAAAGCGCCATCGGTTTGTTCTCTTCCTGCGAGCGGCGCAGTACATCGCCGATCACATCTTCAGCGATCTCACGAATATC
>DATFHE010000385.1:0-12679 GCA_035248745.1 Anaerolineales bacterium
CTTTGCTGAAGCCCACGCGTGGCTGGGCACGCGTCGCCGGCTACGATGTGACCAAAAACCCGCAGGAGATCCGTGCGAATGTTGGAGTGCTCACGGAACAACATGGCTTGTACATGCGTATGACGGGTGAGGAGTACCTCCAGTTCTTTGGCAAGGTCTACAGGCTGGATCCCAATTCGATAAAAGCCCGCAGCGATTATCTGCTGCAGTATTTTGGGATTGCCGAAGCGTCGCAGCGTCGCTGTGGTGAGTATTCCAAAGGAATGAAGCAAAAGCTTGCCCTGGCGCGCGCGCTCATGCATGACCCGTCTGTATTGTTGCTGGACGAGCCGACTTCTGCCATGGATCCGGAGTCTTCGCGGTTAGTGCGTGATGAGATTGCCCGTTTACAATCGTCCCAACGTACCATCATTATCTGTACTCACAACCTGGCGGAGGCGGAGGCATTAGCGGACTCGATCGCAATTATCTACCGAGGCAAAATATTATTAAACGGTACGCTCGACGAATTGAAACGAGTTGTTTTAGGCCCTGTAGAGTATGAAGCCAAATTCGCGCATGCCTTCGACGCGGGAGAGCTGAACCTGCCTCAAGGGGTTACGCTCGCGTCTCGGAGTGCTGATAGTATCCGGTTTCAGGTGGAAGCGCCGCAGGCAGTAAATCCGCTGCTGGTACATGCTCTGACTTCTCGCAACGCGCCACTCGTATCGTTCCAGGAAGTCCCACGAAAACTTGAACAGGTGTATCTCAAGACAATGGCGGAGGCGCAAGGGGTTTCGTATGCAGCGTAATCTCGCCTCGATCTGGATGGTGGCACAGCGGGAGTTCACGGATCAATTCCGCGATTGGCGTATCGTTGTGCCTATGTTTCTCCTGGTGACATTGTTTCCCTTTATTGCCGACGATACAACCCGCCAGGCTGTAAACTTTATGAATAGATTTGGGGGGGATCTGATTCTGGATAACCTCATTCCATTCGTTGTACTGGTCATCGGATTTTTCCCTTTGTCGTTTACTCTGGTGGTGGCGCTCGAGTCATTTGTAGGGGAAAAGGAACGCGGCACCATTGAGCCACTGTTGAGCTCTCCCATGGAGGACAGACATATGTATCTGGGAAAGCTGCTGGTTGGTATCGCGACGCCGCTGGTTTTCAGCTTTGCTTCCATCGGGATTTACTTAATCCTCGTGTCTCGCCGCGATGTAGCATTCCCCAGCGCCTATATGCTTACGCTGATTTTCTTGCTGACCTTTGCCCATGCGGTGCTGATGGTCAGCGCGGCAATTGTAATTTCTGTGCAAGCCACGACGATCCGCGCTGCAAATCTGCTGGCTTCCTTCGTTGTGGTGCCTGTTGCGTTTCTATTGCAGGGCGAGACGATCCTCATCTTCTGGGGAAACGAAGATGTGCTATGGTTTGCGATTATCGGTGTGACATTGCTGGCAAGCCTGCTCGTTCGCTTGGGGCTTTCGCATTTCCGGCGTGAGTATTTACTGGGGCGTGAGATCGATACGATCAATCTGAAATGGATCGGACGGACGTTTCGCAGCCGCTTTAAGGGAGAGGCAACCTCCATCTGGGAATGGTATCGCACCGAAATTCCGGTTTCGTTGAGAGAGTTAAGCAAGCCTCTGTTGATTGTTGTGGGGCTGGGCCTTGTCGCGGGACTGGTGAGTTATGTGTGGGTCGTTAAGAACGTACCCAGTTATATGAATCTTTCGCCGGAACGAATCAATGAGTTCCGGACATTTATTGCAGATAATTTGAATAACCTGGACTCCCTGGGACAGCGGCTTCCCGCACCAATTTTGTTCCTTCATAACACGCGTACGACGGTTGTATTTCTTTTGCTTGGATTGGTCTCTTTTGGCACCCTGGGATTGACTCTGTTCCTTGGCAACGTTGCGCTGGTGGGCGGCGTGATGGGTGCGGCGCATCTGGTGGGATATTCTCCGCTGCTCGCGTTTGGTGCAGGAATCCTTCCTCATGGAATATTTGAGCTGTCGGCAATTTTCCTCGCGACAGCCGCCATGCTCAAAGTGGGCGCCCAATTGGTAACGCCACAATCGGATAAAGGCTTAGGAGAAATCCTGTTGCTTGCGCTCGCTGATTGGTTCCGAATATTTATTGGCATCGTCGTTCCGTTTCTGGCAATCGCAGCTGTGATTGAGATTTATGTGACTCCGTTTTTGATCAAGCTCGCATTCCCGTATTTGTAACTATGAGGCTCCAATGCCAAAAGTCATTATTCTCGGTTCTTCGAACGCAGTGCCGTCGATCCAGCATGAAAATACGCACCTCGTCATTGTGGGCGAAGAACGCACGATGCTTGTCGATTGTGTGAGCAATCCGATTGTCCGACTCGAACAGGCGGGGGTCGACTTCAATAGCCTGACAGATATTGTCATTACTCATTTCCATCCCGATCATGTTTCCGGAATGCCGCTTCTGCTCATGAATATGTGGCTGCTCGGACGGACCAAGCCACTGAACATCTATGGGCTGCATTACACTATGGATCGCCTCGAAGACTTAATGGGGTTTTATGGATGGGCAGAATGGCCCGATTTTTTTTCCGTTGGCTTTTATCGCCTGCCGGAAGCAGAGATGGCATACGTGTTAGACTGTGAGGAGTTTAAAGTCACTGCTTCGCCGGTCCATCACATGATCCCAACGATTGGTTTACGGGTGGAATGTAAAAACCCCGGCAAAATCCTGGCGTATTCTTGTGACACCGAGCCTTGTGAACAAACAGTTCGATTGGCGGAAGGAGCAGATATCCTGATTCATGAGGCGGCTGGAGCCTTCTACGGGCACTCTTCAGCCGAGCAGGCAGGTGAGATCGCTACAAAAGCAGAGGTGGGCAAGCTCTATTTGATTCACTACCCAACCGGGCGGTTCGCAAATGGAAATCTGCTGGAAGAGGCTTCCAAAACTTACAAGGGGGAAGTGATCATCGCCAAAGACTTTATGACCATTGAATTATAAAAGCCCGTCACTCGAAGTGACGGGCTTTTTATTACCAACCGTTGATATACGGCTCCCATTCTTGACAATCATTCAGATGCCTGCCAAAGATATAGAGCGCGCTCGCCGGAGGCTCTTTTGGAATGTGCAGAAGTTTCATATGGACTTCTTCCACCTTGCGCCCACCCTTGCGGTGGTTGCAGTGTGGGCAGGCAGCGACAACATTTGTCCAAATGTGTTGACCGCCCAAATGTCGCGGGGTCACATGATCCACAGTCAGGTTCCCCTCCCGCTTTCCACAATACTGGCAAGTATAATTGTCGCGGCGAAACACCTCACGGCGAGTCAGTTTGACGTGTGGACGCGGGCGATGAACCTGGTTCTCCAGCCGGATTACTGAAGGACGTGGCAGTAATTGTTTCACCGTCCGAATGTGTCCACGACCGTTCACGACCATATCGGCTTTGCCCGCCAGAATCAATCCCACCGCTCGGCGTGTGGTGCAAACATTGATCGGTTCGAAATTCGCGTTGAGCACTAGCACCGGCTCGTACATTCTGCCTCCACAACAGGCACGATTATACTGCTGAATTTTTAAATTCGTAAAAGCGTCGCTGGATCATGTAATGAAACTGTCACCTGCTGAAGTAGATGTAAGATTTAACCCAGCGGGTATCTTGCAGGAGCATAAATGAAGGTGTTGGTTGCCGGTGGATCGGGTTTTCTGGGTACATCACTGGAGACTTCTCTTACAAAAGATGGTCATGAGGTCTTTATCCTCACGCGCCGCGCTGCCACGGATCGGCATAAAATTCAATGGGATGGTAAATCGACAAAGGGATGGGGACACCTTGTGAACGATATGGACGCGGTTGTCAATATGACAGGACATGGGCTGGAACATTGGCCGTGGACAAAGCGTCAAAAGCAGAACTTCGTGGACTCTCGGGTCATTCCAGGGCGTGCGCTGGTCTCCGCCATTCAAAACGCGAAACGCCGCCCGTGCGTCTTTCTGCAAACATCCGGAGTCAATTTCTACGGTTTGCGCGGCGAGGGGCTCGCGGATGAATCGACTCCTCCCGCGGGAGACTTCCTTGCGCAGCTTACGGTCGCCGCGGAAGAAGCTACGCAACCGGTCGAGGAATTCGGCTTACGCCGCGTCATCGTTCGGAATGCGGTCGTTCTAGACCGAAACGCTGGATTGTTCCCATTGTTTGCACTCGCACCGCGCCTCTTCTTTGGAGGAAAATTTGGCGGGGGCAGACAAGCTATGCCCTGGATTCATATCACCGATCAACTAAATGCCATGCGATTCCTGCTCGAAGATGAAAAAGCTCATGGACCCTATAACTTAATTTCGCCGCAGCCCACGTCGAATGCAGAGTTCATGCAAGCTGTCAACCGGGCATTACGCCATCCCTACTGGTTTCACATTCCTAAATTCCTGCTGCGATTCGTGTTAGGTGAAATGAGTGTTCTCTTAACCGAAGGACGCTTTTCCCAGCCAAAACGTTTGATAGAATTGGGCTTCCGGTTTCAATTTGGAAATTTGGATGAGGCGATGGAAAATCTACTTATCCGAACCATACCTGCTACGTCTGGCGTGTAGCCCGACTCAATTCACATCTGTATAGGAGAACCAATGAAACGATTTCTGATCCTTGTTTGTCTGCTTCTTTCAGCCTGCAATCTGTCGTCGGTGCCCCCAGCCGTTCCTGCGGGTCCGACAGCATATATCGACTCGTCTTATCCCACCATGGAGTCGGCGCCGGTTACGTCAATGCAAACTTCAAGCGGCATTGACGTACGCGCAGATCGCGCCTGGCGTGATGGCAAACAAGTGAACGTCGATGTTTGCTTTACCCTGTTCGATACGTCTGACTGGTCCATTTGGGGAGCTAGTCTACAATACCCGGGTGGGTCTGTTTTAGACTTCGGGACCACTTTATTAAGCATTCAGGAGCCTGTAGAAGGTCAGTCGGGACAGCGCTGTGACACACTCTCTTTCCTCAATGTCCCGCCGGATGCTGATCTCTCGAGCGTGACTGTGACGGTCGATGCAATCGCGGCACAACCGCGTGCGGAGGATTACTGTACGATCTACATGCCTAAGATTCAACAAGTCCTTATTGAGCGTGGAACTGCTATCACTCTGAGCTGTGCGGATGTTAATGGCGTGCAAACCATGCAGATCGCAAGCAAGCCCGATACGATGTCCCAGGCAGAAGCCGAGCAAATCGTCTTCAGTGATGAGTTCTACACCGTCAAAGGACCCTGGTCGTTCACGTTCAATCTCGGTCAGTGACGTTGCCGACAGGATCGCTTCGCGTGTATAATCGACACATGTCCGATTCAAAGTTTGCCGGTACAGACTATTACACCCATACCTAAAGTTGCGGTGGTGTGTATCAAACGCGCCCACCATCGCGGGCGCGTTTTTGTTTATTAATCCGTAGGGCGGGATGTCATCCCGCCTTACTTCGGAGGATGAGATGAACATCGAAGAACAAGTGGAATTGCTCATGCAGGGCACCGAATACGGGGACGAAGAGATAAAGAAAGCAATGACCGGTGAATTGCGCCAGCGTTTGCTGGATGCACAAAACGAAAACAGACCCTTGCGAGTCTATTGCGGCTACGACCCGACCTCCACCGACCTGCATCTGGGTCATACCATCACGATGCGCAAGCTACGCCAATTTCAAGACTTAGGTCACGATGTGACCTTCCTGATAGGAAGTTATACGGCTTTAGTAGGAGATCCCTCCGATAAGAACAAGGCGCGACCAATCCTGACGGAGGACCAGGTGGCTCACAATGCCCAGACCTACGCCGAGCAGGCGTACCGTGTACTCGACCGTGAAAAGACCAGGATCCGCTACAATGGCGAGTGGCTGAGTGAATTATCTTTGCTCGATTTGATTCGCCTCGGGCAAAATTTCACGGTGCAACAGTTCCTGGCACGCGAAAACTTTGCCAATCGCCTTGAAAAAGGCGAAGCGATTTACCTGCACGAAACATTTTATGCGCTGATGCAAGGGTATGACGCAGTTGCGCAGCAAACGGACGTCCAGGTGGGCGGCACCGATCAGTTATTTAACATTATCGTGGCAGGACGTAAACTGCAGGAAGCTCTGGGGCAGAAACCGCTCGTTGGCATTATCACAGGAATCCTGCCTGGTACAGATGGCGTACAGCGTATGTCCAAATCGACCGGCAACATCGTGCCGATCAATACCGGCGCGGAGGATATGTATGGCAAATTGATGTCCATTCCGGATTTTGCCATGGGAAAATACATGCGCCTGGCCACACGCTGGAGCCCGCATGAAATCGAGGCGATCGAAAATGATATGCAGTCGGGTACGTTACATCCGCGCGATGCAAAGATGAACGTTGCGTTTGAGATCACAAGTATCTTTTATGGAAGGGCCGATGCTCAAAAAGCACAGGATGTTTTTGTCAAGACATTCCAGCAAAAAGAGATCCCCGACGAGATGCCTGAATTTGAATTAAAAAGCGGTCAGACTGTGCTGGATGTGATTCTAGAGGCGAAAATGGCAGCCAGCAAAAGCGAGGCACGCCGGTTGTTTGATCAGAGGGGAGTGCGCCTGGATGGAGAGACCATTGAACGCGGTGATACTACCTTTCCACACTCAGGTGTGCTTCAGGTAGGAAAACGCAAATTTCTGCGAGTGAAGCAGTAAAGAAAACGGGATAGCCTTCGCTATCCCGTTTTCGTTTCCCCGTTTTCGACCATGGAGAGGAAAATTTCCACGATTTTCGGGTCAAGCAATGTTCCAGCGCTTTCCCTCAGATAGCCCTTGACTTTCTCAAGCGGCCAAGCCTTTCGATATGGACGATCCGATAACAATGCGTCCCAATTGTCGACAACTGAGAAAATTCGCGCGGCAAGGGGGATTTGCTCGCCCTTTAACCCGCGCGGATACCCCCTTCCATCCCAGCGCTCGTGATGACAATAGGGAATGTCCAGAACGCCGCGCAGGAAGGAAATGGGGGAAAGAAGATTGTACGCGTATACCGGATGCCGACGCATCTCTGCCCATTCCTCGTCTGTGAGCGTGCCCTCTTTCTTCAAAATATGATCCGGGACACCCATTTTGCCAATATCGTGAAGCAGCACTCCCCGATAAATGTTCACCATTTCACTGTCACTGACGCCAATGTACCGCGACAACCGCATGGTCATCTCTGTGACCCGACGTGTATGGCCTTCTGTTTCTCGGTCGCGGAGCTCCAGCGCGCGTGCCCAGCCTTCCAGGGTTGTATCGTACGCCTGGATCAGTTCCTGGTTTGAACGTTGCAGGTTTTCGAATAGCTGTGCACTGTCAATAGCGATCGCAGCCTGTCCTGCAAGGGTATGCAGAAACTCCATCCAATCCCGTGTCGGCGAAAGCGGAGAACGATGGAATACTTCGAAGACGCCCTTGACTTGCCCCTTTACAATCAGTGGTATGCCAATGTAGGACACGAAACCCTCTCGCTTGACGACGATTTCGTTAATTGCTTCCGGAGCACTTTGAAGATTCGTGATGTGACAGGTCTGCTGTCTGATAAGCACCTGGCCAGCCAGTCCTTCACCCATCCGGACATGCGGACGTGTAGGGGAAGGGATTGTGAATCCTACGCCGGTTAGATACGTGAGGCTTTGCAGGTCTGGATGGTAGAGTCCGATGTTGACAGCATCCACATTGAGATGGCTAACTGTTTGGTCCATTAAGATGTTCAACGTCAGGCGTAAGTCGAAGGAGGAGGCAATTGCTGAGTCGATATCTCGCAGGGACGTCAATCGCCGCACCTGTCGCTGGCTTTGGTCGTACAACTGAGCGCGGTGGATGGAATTGCCTGTGATTTCAGCGAGTATAGAAAGAAGATTAATCTCCTCCGTTATTTGTCGTTCCATCTCCATGACCACAACTAACACACCTACAGGACCCGCTGTGGATTGGATCGGAATACAAATAGCACCATACCCTGCAGGCATGGTATCCCGCTCGCCTTCGAAGAGCAATGAGTCATTTTTCAACTCGGATGAGCGATAGGTTTCTCCAGTTCTAAACGTATGTCCAATGATTCCCTCCGAGGGGCTCAACGATTTGTGTTTGAGCTTGGTTTCCATACCGCTGCCCACACGTTGAACAAGCTTGTCAGTCGTATGGTCATAAAGCCAGATGGAGCCATGAGGCGTGCCAGCAAGCTGGAGAGTTTCATTTAAAAGAATAGGCAGCATCTCATCGAATGACTGAGTCATCCGTAGCGATGTGGAAACCCGGTTGATGGTTTCCAGTTCTTTCAAGCGGCGCTGTACTTCTTTGAATAAGCGTGCATTCTCAATAGCAACTGCTGTCTGCCTTGCAAGACTCGTGAGGAACTCCAATTCCCTCGGTGCGAATTCTGTGCCTATCCCGGAGCGCCACACGGCAAGCAAACCTGTATGCTTGTCTTTTAGAAGAATGGGCACCGCCATTAAATTTTCAAGCGGGTTTTTCTCGGTCCCTTTTATGATGATCGTCCGTGAATCGCTGGCAGTATCATTTACGATTTCTCCTATGTTCTGCAGGGCGATGCTTCCCAGGATGCCTTTCCCCAGCGCGAGCTGCTCACTTTTGATTGCTTCCGAATCTACGCCAAGTGCTGCTATAGCCTGAAGTGTGGCAGTTACTGGATTCGCTAAATACACAGCACTTGTCTCCGCATGGAGCAAATTCATGGCATACGAGGCGATTCGTTCGAGTACGGTATCGAGCTGGAGGGTAGCCGAAATATCCCTGCCAACTTCTGCAATCGCCGCGGCTTCCTGCGCCTGGCGATTCGTCTCCTGAAACAACCTGCCTGATTCGATGCAGATGGACACCTGATGTGCGATCCCGACGAGGAAGTTCAGTTCGGCCTCGTTGAATAAACCATCTTCCTTAAGTCTCCAGGCATTGATAACACCGATTGTCTTTCCACGCAGGATCAGTGGGGAAGACAGTAAGCTCTCAAGCTTATTTTCTTTCTCAGGTGTGCCAGGAACAATGACCCGGCGTGGATCTTCCCTTGTGTCGTTGACAATTTCTGGTTTCCCATTCAGGAAAACATTTCCTGTAATTCCCTCCCCAATCTTCCGCGTATGCGTTAGCAGCTCCTGGCGGTACGCTCCATGAGCTGTCACAGTTTTCAGCGTAACATTGTCATCCTTAAGAAGATAGATCGCAACATGGTTTGCATTAAGCAGCTTAAGAGTACGCCGCGCGATTTGATCCAACGCAGGCAGCACTTCGCGTGTTGTCGCGATATCGTTGGCAATATCTGCCAGTGCTTCGATAATTTTTGAACGCTGGCTTTGTTCCTGGAAAAGGCGGGCATTTTCAATTCCTGCAGCTGCCTGATTTGCGAATGCCATGGCAGTTTCAACAATGAACTCGTTGTATACACCAGGTTCGTAACTATCCAAAGTGATGAGTCCGATCACTCCACCCCTCGTAACGAGCGGAATAGCCATCCAGCCCTGAACGATATCTGCACCTCCCCAATTTTTGAAGCGCAGATCTTTTTGTGCATCTTCCAAGATGATGGGTCGACGGCTCTCTTGAAGGAGCTGAAATAGCTCGTTATCGGCTGGATAGGTGGAATTTGTCAGTTCCTGTGCATGAGTATATCCATGCGCCATGGCAATCCGCAATTGATCTCCCTCGTGGAAAAAGACACTGGCATTGTCATACGGAATCACTTGTTTAAGAGCCATAAGGATCTGCTGTACAACATGATCCATATCCAGCGTGGATGATATGACGGCTGCGGCTTGACGCAGATTTTCCGCTTCCTGGCGTCTCTTTTGTTCCAAGTCGAATAAGCGGTTGTTTTCGATAGCAGTAGCTGCATGAGTAGCCAGCATTTCGAGCAGTGATTGTTCCTCCACCTCATAAGCATAGGCTTCGTAACTTTGCACTGAGATCATCCCGGTCACCTGATCATTGACTCGCAGGGGAACCGCTACAACAGACTGAACGTGTCTGGTTGAGCCGAAGTGAATTACTTCTCTTTGGCCGATTTCTGCTTCGTCTCTCAGGATGATACTTTTTCCTTCATTGATGACAAATCCGCTCAGCCCCTGATCGGCCGGTGTCGTCTCAGGTGGATACTGATTTCCGGTTTCTACTCGATACACAGAAGTGTTTCCCCCTTTTTTTTCATCACGAAGGGAAATAATAAATACATCGCAGCGCATTAGTTTCTGTGCCGCCTCGTGTATAGCAGCATAGATTTGTTTACGATCCTGCGTGAAACGAACAATCTCCTGACTGATGCGATGCAGCACCACACGTCGTTCGGCAGCTCGTAGTGCACCTTGATAGAGTTGTGCTTTCTCAATCGCAATACCTGCCTGGTTGGCAAATGTCTGAAGAATGCCTGTGTGTTCTTCTGTGAAGAAATTTGTCTGTTCGCTTTCCAAGTTGATCAGCCCCAACACATTCTCGCTGGCAACCATTGGTATGCGCATCCAACTGTGAATTGATCGACGATTTGTAATCTTACTCGGGTCATCTTCGAGTTGAGCATCCGATAAGATGACGGGACGATATTGGTCCTTCCACATATCTTTCCAGTCATCCCAACGCTTTGAGTTCCAGGCACTCTTACGTTCGATATGCAGCTCCTTCAGATGGCCCTGTTCTGCCACCAGTTCCAGACATCCTTGTTTCACAATTTCGATCGAGGCATGGTCATAGGGAGCGAGTTTTGCAGCTGATTCGAGGATGATCTGATACAGGGTATGGATATCCAGTACCGCAGATAAGGACGCGGTAGCTGTCCGTAGAGTTTCCGCTTGTTCTCGGCGAGCCAGTTCTGATTTATAAAGGCGGGCATTTTCAAGAGCAATCGCGGCTGAGTTGGCAAGAGCAGTCAGCAGATTCTCATCTCTTTCTGAGTAGGAATGGGGACGCGTGGACTCAATGTTCAGGACTCCAATCACTTTGCCGCGTGCAACTAACGGAACACAGAGCTCAGATTTAATGTTTTTCAGAACAGCAAGATAACGCTGGTCTTTTGTGACGTCATTAACGCGAACAGACTGTCCATGTTTTGCTACCCACCCGAGAATGCCAACACCTAACGGAACTTTCCTGGGGAAAAAGGAGGACTGACCGCTCACAAAATTTTCTGGAACCAATGCTGTTTGAGTAACTGCCAGGAGAGCAAGGGATTGGGTTTGCTCCTCCAGCATATATACGGACGCAAAATCATATCCCAGCATCTCATCCATGGTTGTGACCAGGTTTCTTCCGATGATTTCGGGTTCCAGGCTGAGAGCCAGCGAACGGGAGGCTTGGTAAAGAGCTTCAAGCTCTGTAGCGCGCAACCGCGCCTCTTCGAACGATCTTAATTTATCGGTTGCCGTTGCAAGTGTATGAGCAATCGTCGTGAGAAGACGTTCATCTTTCTCGGAATATGCGTTTTGTTGCCTGCTCTCGCTATTAATCACTCCGATGACCTGCCCATGCGAAATGATTGGTACACAAAGTTCAGACTGCACGCCGCCAGTGACCTTTACATAGGACACTTCCTTTGTCACATCCCCCGCTCGAACAGGTTGTCCTGTCTGGGCAACTTTTCCGGTAATGCCTTGTGTGATCGGAAATGGAGTAGAGAGGTTTTCTACGCTTGTACCGCGATAGGATGGATGTGGCTTGAGCGTGTTCCCGGTCCAGTCTAATAGTAAGACTCCAAAGTTATCCGAATAGAGTGTATCACCGATAATGTTCGTAACCTGCTCAATCAGCCTGTCGATATCCAGCGCTTTGGAGGCAGCCAGAGATGCAGCGTGCAGGACAGCCAGTTCCTCCAGTTGTCGCTGGAGGGCGGCTTCATTCTCTTTTTCCTTTGTGATATCCAGCAGAATACCCTGCCAGTAAAGCGGATTTCCCTCCTGATCACGAATCAGGTTTGTATCTTCCTTAACCCAGACAATTGTGCCGTCACGCCTGACCAAGCGGTATTCTTCCAGGAAGCGGGAGCCGCTTTGGTTCGTTGCTATATCTTTCTCGATAATACGTTCACGGTCATCTGGATGAATGGAGGATGTCCACAAACTTGAGTCAGCACACCACTCCTCTGCAGTGTAGCCGGTGAGCTCCTCGATGCGGGGGCTCATATAAATCGTTGTTTGCCCCTGATCGACCTGATCTAAAAATACAACCGCTGTAATCTGTTCAACAAGGGACTGATATCGAACTTCTGCCCGGTATAAAGCCTGTTGCTCGCGCAGGTAGCGATTTTGAGCAATCGCATTGCTGATGACCACAGGCAGGCGGTGTAAATAGTCACTTTGTTTGACGAGATAGTCTGCTGCGCCAGATTTTAAGGCCGTAACTGCCACTTCTTGATCCCCCTGTCCAGTGACCAAAACAACCGCTGGAGGTGAGTGACGCTCACGAACTTTTAGCAGCAGATCTAGGCCCGTTCCATCGGGAAGACGCAGATCCGTCAGCACAAGATCGATATCGGGTTCCGCGTCGATGAGCTTGAGTGCGGTTTCAATTGTTTCTGCGTGAATTAACTTAAATCCGTCATGTAGATTCTCTTCCAGAACCCTCTCGGTCAGCATGACGTGCGCAATTTCATCTTCCACGTACAGGATTTTCATTCGATCATTAACTTTCTACGATTGTGGTACGAAACCATTATAAAACAAAGCCGTAGTCCGTTAAT
>DATFHE010000386.1:0-4382 GCA_035248745.1 Anaerolineales bacterium
CGATAATGGTCAATCACTGCATTATGCGCTATGGTATACAACCATGCCAGGTAGGGCGTCCGGCTGAAGTGGAAACGATCCAGATTACTCCAGGCTTTGAGGAAAACCTGCGAGGTAATATCTTCGGCCGTCTGCTGATCCTCCACACGAAAATAGACAAAGCGGTAAATGCGCTCCATATAGGCGTCGTATAACTGTCCGAACGCCTCCGAATTGCCAGCCTGCGCCTGAAGGACGAGCTGTCGCTCGTTTGCCAGGGGCATTCTGGACTTCTTAGTGTTATTTGATTCCAACGAGTGCTACCTCTTATAACGAGTAGATATTTGTACTGTTACACAAAATGCTCTCCCAGGGTTGGGAGAGCTTTGCAATCTTGTTAACCCTTCGAGTCGGCTCTGCCTGCAACGTCGTCGGGGGTTGCAGTACCTGCCAGATTTTCCCAAATATTATAACATTTGTCCTTTTGCCGCCCGTCTTATTACTAAGTTTTTGCATACTCCTTGCAGGTGAAACCCAAGCTTCGAGTCAAAATGATCGTGCGGTTCTTTGTAGTCTTTGATACTCGTGTATAACAATTGTTAATAAAAAAAGGAGCAGTCAAACGACTGCTCCAGAACTTGTACACGTAGTGCTAATCCAACGGGACGCTTTGTGATTCGTGTTCGCATCCACCGCCCCGGCCGGCCCCGGGCTGGGAGTACATATCACTTGGCACCTGGAGAGCGTCCAATTCCGTGGCAGTGGAACGGTCGTGATTAAAGTTCGTCTGTAACCCACTGACAACATGAGCCTGCGTGCCAGCAGAATCCGTCTTGGCAAAGGCGCCCTGCACAGTCACATAGGCGGCTGCAATCAAAACAATGCCAATCAACGTAATAAGAATCACTCGTGCGGTCGGTCTGGACATGGTAGGTACACTCCTTGTCAATTACTTGCCTGTCGAACAGAGTACAACTCAACCCCACTTACGAGTTTTTTACATTATACCCAGGTCAATGCGATTTGTAATTAGAAGATAATAAGATTTCTATGAAGAAAACCGATTTAGGCTAAAAACCTTCGAGTTTGCTCAAATCGGCGATGCCCTGCGATAGATTGGCAACCTGCGCGACCAGCGCCAGCCTGTTCTGTTTTATTTTTTCGTCGTCCGCCATCACCAGCACCTTGTCGAAGAAGGCGTTGATCGAGGGGATAAGCTTGACAACAATATTCAGGAGTTCATCCACAGTTGATGGTTGAACTTTGACATTTTCCTGAAGCGCCTCGTAAAGCTTCTTCTCTTCGGCTTCCTCAAATTTCCTCGAGTCGACCTTGAGTTTTTTCACTTCCATCTGGGAGGAACGAATAATGCGGACACAGCGCGCATAACCTGGCAGGATCCTTTCCCAATCATCCCGCTCGACCCAACTCTGAAGTTGTTTCACCGCCTCGGCCGCCGCAGCAGGATTCGCAGATTGCTCCCCCAGAACGGCATCCACAACATCGTAACGATATCCCAGATCGTTCAACACAACTCGCAGTCGCCCTGTAATAAAGTCCAGGACCTGAGCTTGCACTTCGCCTTTGACGTCCATGGGTTGTAATCTGGCAGCTTTCTGTATAGCTTCCCTTAAGTCAAAGGAGATGTCATGCTCGATGAGCGGCTGAACAACACCGATGGCAGCACGACGCAGGGCAAATGGATCTTTCGCGCCGGTCGGAGCCAGACCCGCGGCGAAGAGTCCCACCAGTGAATCGATTCGGTCGGTTAACGCGACCGCCATCCCGATCTTCGATCTCGGCACCGTTTGATACTGCTCGCCGATCGCATTGGCGACATCTGCGTGTTCACCACTGCGCAGAGCATATTCACGCCCGATGACGCCCTGGAGGGAGGTCATTTCCATCACCATTTGCGTGACCAGATCCGCCTTGGCGAGATGGACCGCGCGGCGCGCAAATATCGCTTCGTCATTCTCCAACCCGAGCATGGGGATTAATTCGTTGACCAGCTTGTTCATCCGTTCGGATTTATCGAGCATCGAGCCGAGTTTCGTTTGAAAGATCAGCTTCGACAGCTCGGGACGGTAGGCTTCCAACGGCTGCTTGAGGTCTTCTCGCACGAAGAAGTTCGCATCCGCAAAGCGCGCTCCGAGGACATGCTCATTGCCCTGCCGGACAATGTCGATGCCGATGTCGTCGCCGTTGCGGATGGCAATAAAATTCGGTAGTAGGTTGGAAGGTTTCTGGCTGGAATGTTGACCTTTATCATTTGACCTTGCAGTTTCGACCGGAAAGTAGCGCTGGTGCTTTTTCATTACTGAGACCAGCACATCTCTTGGCAGAGAGAGGAATTCCTGCTCGAAACCGCCCATGAGCGCCGTCGGCATTTCGACGAGATTAGCCACTTCGCTCAACAGACCCTCTTCGAGGAGCGCTTCCCCGCCGACCAGCGCTGCCGCCTGATTAACCTGCTCCACAATAGAGGCTTTGCGCTCTTCTTTATCCAGCACGATTCCCGCTTCCCGGATCACGTCGAAGTATTTTCCCGCAGAGGGAACGTCGATTTCCGGCGAATCATATGGGCGCAATCCGCGGGTGGTATTGCCTGAGATGAGACTGGCATATTCAAAGGGAATAACAGTCTCTCCCAGTAGTGTCACCAACCAGCGGATGGGGCGCGAGAATGCAACACCAGACTCATTTCCCGCGCGGCGAGACGCAGGCAGCCAGCGCATCGACTTCTCAAATTTGATACCCTCGATTAACTTTGGTAAAGCCTCCGCCAGGACATCAGGCGTTGGGCGTCCTTTCTGGCTGACGACCGCGAAGACATATTTTCCTCCACCTTCTTCTCGAATTTCCAGGTCTTTCGTGTTGACTTTATTCTTCTTCGCAAACCCCACCGCGGCAGGCAGGGCAATCCCGTCTTTATCGAATGCCTTATCCGCCGGCGGTCCCTTGACGATGTCTTCCCGGTCCGGCTGGTTTGGAGATAGTGAGTCTACGAAAAGGACAAGCCGCCGCGGCGTGCCTTCAATTTTGACGGAACCGTGCTCAAGAGAAAGTTCCTTTAATAATGCCGGAACCCTCTCACGGAGCTGGCTGAGCGCCGCGTCCACATCTGAGGGAGGAAGTTCTTCCGTGCCGATCTCCAGGAGAAGAGACTGGGGACTGGAGACTGAGTGAACCCGGGAACCTATAATAGAAGAGCTAGTCTCTAGCTTCTGATCTCCAGACCCTTGTAACAAAGGATACTCCAGCGCCTTCCTCTGCTCCAGATACGCCTCGCCCACCCGACGCGCCAGTTCCCGCATCCGCCTGAAATAGCCTTGGCGCTCCGTCACGCCGACCGCGCCGCGCGCATCCAAGATATTGAACGTGTGCGAGCACTTGAGTACGTAATCGTGGGCAGGGACGACCAGTCCGTTGGCGAGACAAGACTCGGCTTCACGTTCAAACCGTTCGAAGACTTCCTTCATGCTTTCTACATTCGCGACTTCATAGTAATACTTACTGTGCTCGAACTCTTCCTGGCGGCGGACTTCGCCGTAGGTGATCTCATCGGTCCACGGGAGGTCCCACGCCGCCTTGACGTTGTGCAAGCCGATCAGGATGCGCTCCAGACCATAGGTAATCTCGACCGCCACCGGGTCAAGCGTCACACCGCCCACCTGCTGGAAGTAGGTGAACTGTGTAATTTCCTGCCCATCGAGCCATACCTCCCAGCCGAGTCCCCACGCCGAGATAGCGGGCTGTTCCCAATTGTCCTCCACAAAGCGGATGTCGTGCTGGCGCGGGTCGATGCCGATTGCCTTGAGCGAGTCGAGGTAGATCTCCTGCGGGTTCCCCGGATCCGGCTTGAGGATCACCTGGAACTGGTAGTGCTGCTGGAAGCGGTTAGGGTTCTCGCCGTAGCGCCCATCGTCCGGGCGGATGGATGGCTCTACATATGCTACGTTCCACGGCTCGGGACCGAGAACGCGCAAAAAGGTGGCGGGGTTCATCGTCCCGGCGCCGACCTGGGTGTAATAGGGCTGCCAGAGCACACAGCCGCGCTCCGCCCAGAATTGCTGGAGGGTGAGGATAACTTGCTGGAAGTTTAAGGGCATGATTGTTGGTAAGTGGTAATTAGGGATTAGTAATTATTATTTGGTGAAGGCGATGGGATTATACCGTACGCAAAAGAAGATAGACGATGACGAGTTGAGCAAGATCCATTGTCTATCTTCTATGGTCCAAATTACGGTGACTTGGCGCAGCGAAACCCAATCCCACTGCTAGTATCTGTTGGAAAGTTTCCGGTTCTGCCATAGGTGCGTATGAGATCTGTACTCGTATTTGCCCAAGAACCACCCCGCCAGACGCGATATTCCCCTGTTTCTGGTCCCAATGGGTTTGAA
>DATFHE010000387.1:0-4539 GCA_035248745.1 Anaerolineales bacterium
TTCGCGGATTAAACCCTGAGTCACGAAACAGATGGGGCGCGAGGCGCTTTGCCTCTCGGCGGCGGGAGAAACATGGTCAACGACCATCAGATCGAGGTCCTGAGAATGCACGGTGATGTCATCTGGCTGTGCTCCGATCAGGCGCGCCAGCAATTCCAGGGTGGACTTGTGTCGACGCGTGGAGAGGGGCAGCCGCTTAACCAGGGCAGCCTGGGCTTTGCCTCCAAGAGCAGCATCCTCCAGAAGAAAATGCCACAATCGTCGACCCACGCGCATGAGAACACCGCGAGCACCGCGCCCAAAATAAGCGCGCATGGCTGCCTGCAGCGCAGCATAGGTCTCCGCGGACTTCGTTGCACTCATTTTCTGGAACGTTTGCGGCTTTGTCCACTCGGACGGCAACTCCGAAAGGGTAAGCATCGCGTGGAATTGATCGGCGCCCAGCTCCACCGCGACGGCTTCCACGAAGCGGCGGAGGACACGATTGGAAAATTTTGATTCGGTCACTCGCGCGCTTCTCCTACCTCAAATCTGCAATACGAATCGCCCTTTGCAAGGCAGTGTGTTTCAACGATCTCGTGTTCTTTACCGCTTGCCCATGTCACGGCTTCACTGACAGAGCCCAGATAGAGATAACAGATCGGGGTTTCTGCATGACGGCTGTGGCAAATGGCGCACGTGGCATCGACGTAAGCAAGCCGGTCCCCGCTGTCATCCAGCCAGGCGTTGACTTGCGGGTTGCTCTTCTTCAACGCATTGCTCATTCCATTCAGGATGAATTTGATACGCTGCCTTTCCGGCAACAGTTTGATGGCAACCCCTGCCACACCGAGCAACGCTGCCTGCTCCCGCACCCCGTATTGAAAGGATGCCTTGCCAATGCGCCGCAGCATTCCTTTCCCGGCGCGTCCGTAAAACTCCTCGATGGCTTGATTCAACCTTGCATATTGCGACGTCTGAATGGAAGGCTCCAGGTTGTCCGGCGGAACGTTATCGATAAACCGTTCCAGTCCGCTGGTCCGCAGGACAGCATTCAGACCGTTGTCACCCATCACCTCCCGAGCAGACGTTAGCGCCTGGCGGACAAGCGAATTAATGATGACTGCATCTTCCCTGGCATTCATTCTGCCTCCTCAGATCCATGATGTGAACTTGCGAAAGAGTAAGCAGCCCTTCGCAGGGTTGTTATGAATAGGGAAATACATCGAACGTATACACGGGATAGACTTCGCCAGTACGCACGAATCCCATGCTCTGGTACAGGTTTAAGGATGCCTGATTATCGCTCTGGGTGTTGACAGAAAGTCTTGAAATACCGGCATAGGTGATATACCGGAATAGATCACTCAACAAGGCCCGCCCCGCGCCCTTTCCCTGTGCTTCGGGATGCACTGCCAGCCGTGCCAGGTGGGCGCGCTGTCCGCCGCCGGTACTCAGTTGGTATCCGAGAATACCTTGTTCACTCTCGATCACCGTCGCGTACAAGGCCTGGTCAAACGCCCTGCGGATCGTATCCAGCGCATTTTGCCATAGCGGATCGAACGAGGCGGCATCTGTTCTCTGAACCGCGGGCAGGTCCGCCTCTGTCATACGGCGGATGCGGGGCCCGTCAGGGCTGCCCAGGCTCGTGGAGATGAATAGCGGTTGATAGCGCCATTCGAGCATGACGATCTGCTGCCGATTCTCGAAGTCGCTTCTCGCCAATACTTCCTGGAACCATGGCTGCACCGCGATCGCCGCGACCTTAGCACCGCCTGTCTGCGCGATCTCCTGCCGGGCAGCCGCCCAGATGATGTTCCAGGCGTTCTCTGCAGACCAGCGTCCTGTGTACACAAAGAGCCGAACCCAGGCAATTTGCTCTTGTTCTGTGGGGCAAGCCAGTGCAGCCGTGATCTGGCCATCTTCTTCGAGAGCCCAGTAAAACGGCGCGCCCAGCCATTCCAGCGGCGAGCGCCAGTCGAGGTGGCGGTGAAGGCGCGACTCAAAAAAGATCAGGTTCGATATTTGCTGATGATCTCTTGGATCGGCAGGACGAACAAGGGTGTTGATCACGATTTACCTTACACGCTGTCATTGCAACAACAGCGTACTCTCCTGACTGAGGAAATGCTATTATCGAAACCCTATGCGCACCAGGAATTTCATAATACGTTGAAGAAGCGTTGGTTTTTCCACCAAACGCAGCGAGTCAAACACATCCATTTGAGAGTCTGTAATCCGCCCGCGTTTGAGGTTGAGGTTTGCCGCCGCTTTACGCACGATGGAATGCATATCTCCTTCCCCAATCTGCTCAAACAGCGAAGCTGCCCGGTCGTATTCGGCGAGCGCTTCCTGCCATTTTTTCATTCCCTCCAGTGCCGCGGCGCGATTGCTGACAGCAATCCCCTGACGCTTGATATCGCCAGCTTTCTGAAAGATCTCTTCTGTTCCCTCTGTGGCTTGCAGCGCTTCCTTTGCTTTCCCTGCCTGGAGCAGCGCAACACTCTGGTTATTCTTCATTTCCGCTGCGTTCAATTCATCCTTCATCAGCGTATAGGCTTGAGCAGCGTTAGAAAACAGATTTGCCGCAGCGAGATAATTTTCCTGCTCGTATTCCCTTTTGCCCTTCTCGGCAAGTGTCATCGGCTTTACGGTATCCATGCGGAAGCTACAGAGTGATATCGAGCAAATCTTCCGCCACAGAGCGCAGCTTGTCCCGGGACATATTGCTCAGTTTCATCGCTAACTGCAAGTAGGGACGATTGACCGGCAATGTAACGAATTGACGCATTTCCACGGGCATTTCGAGGAATTGCTGGACAGCTTCCTCACCCATCATCCATTGACCAACCGGTCCATGACGATCGAAAAATGATTCAATCTGCCCTCCCAGCGTTCTCACGAGTATTTCCAATTCGGGCAAAGGAATAGCACGCTCCCCCAGCTCATAGGCTTTGATGCGCGAAGTTGCGATCCCCGTTTCATTTGCAAGATTACGGATTGAAATACTGGACTTCATGCGTTCCTGCCGCAATAAAGCGCCGATCTTCCGCTGACGGATGGCAAGTAATTTCAGTAAATCAAGCTTCTCATTGCGCGATATGCTTTCTGACCGGCTCTGACTGCCCCAGAAATGATCCATCGGCAGGTCGAGGTAATAGACCAGGATTTCCAGTTCCGGCAGGGAAGGAGAGCGCAATCCCTCCTCATACTCACGGAAAGCACTCTTGCGAATGCCAATGGCTTCGGCGCATTCATGAACAGTTCTACGCGCTGCCAGACGCGCGTCACGGATCAACACCCCGAGTTTCTTTGTGCGAATTGTGATCTGCGACTTTGTATCCATACATCCTCTGAGACGCCCAATATAACGAACGGCGTTTCTCTGATTATAGCAGAGGGATGGAATACTATCGCCTTTGATGCAGGTTGATTCCGCCAGGGGGCATGAATACTTCGGCGCCAAGTTTGAAACCGGCTGCTTCCAGCCGCGGGGTAAAGATTGGGCGGATGCCGGTTGCCCTTAACTCACCCAGGATCTTTCCCTCCTGCCCCAGACCAGTTTGCTCAAACTTGAATATATCGGTGAGCACCACAATATCCCCTTCCATCCCTACTACTTCCGTGATGGCGGTCACTTTGCGGGAGCCATCCTTGAGGCGCGTTTGCTGGACAATGAGATCGACAGCCGAGGAAATCTGCTGGCGCACAACTTTCAACGGCAGGTCCATGCCAGCCATCAAGACCATCGTTTCCATACGCGAGATCGCATCACGCGGGGAATTGGCATGCAAGGTGGTCAGAGACCCGTCATGACCGGTGTTCATTGCCTGGAGCATATCCAGGGCTTCACCGCCGCGACATTCGCCAACCACGATTCGGTCCGGGCGCATGCGCAGCGAGTTGCGAACCAGATCACGGATCGAGACCGCGCCCCTGCCATCTGTGTTGGCGACCTTGGTTTCCATCCGTAGAACGTGTTCCTGCTGGAGCTGTAATTCCGCCGCGTCTTCAATTGTGATGATTCGTTCTTCTTCCGGAATAAAACTGGAGAGAACGTTCAACAGAGTGGTCTTACCCGAACCTGTCCCACCGGAAATAACAATGTTCAAGTGCGCCAGCACACAGGCACGAATGAACTCTGCCATCTGCGAGTTGAGCGAGCCAAAATCGATTAATTGTTGAATGGAGAGCTTATCCTTTTTGAACTTACGGATGGTAATAGAAGGTCCGTCAATCGATACAGGACGCACCACGGCGTTTACGCGGGAGCCGTCCGGAAGGCGCGCGTCTACAGTGGGGGTATCGGCATCCACACGGCGACCGAGGGGCAGAATGATCCGGTCGATCACGCGCAGGACGTGGTCGTCATCGTCGAACGTGACTGGGCTTTTTGTCAGTTTGCCTTTTTTCTCAACAAACACTTTTTTGGGTCCGTTGACCATCACTTCGCTAATATCATCATCTTCCAGCAACGGTTGGATTGGGCCGAAACCAGTCAGCTCATCGAGAATATCGTGAAATATCTGTTTGCGCAGATCCTCGGGCAGGGATATTTTC
>DATFHE010000388.1:0-5057 GCA_035248745.1 Anaerolineales bacterium
AGCTCATATAGTCACAAAGGAGGTGACCCTCGTCTTAGTTTCGAGTCCGATCCTTGTATCTGAGTTTCGTACCTTAGAAATCCGTCTAAATTGTAAGGAGAAAAGAAATGAAATCACTTTCCAAACTTCTATCCCTGCTTGCGATCGTCGTCCTGTTACTGGCAGCCTGTGGACCACAGGAAACTCAGGCGCCCGCAACAGAACCACCGTCGATTACGGAACCACCCACCGAAGCGATGACCGAAGCCCCCACGGAAGCGCCTACAGAGGCGATGACAGAAGCTCCCACAGAGGCAGCAACAGAGGCTGCTACCGAAGCACCGGGAGGTGCCACAGCCTTCTCCTGTCCCTCGAATGTGGAGGAAGGCGCCTCGATCGTGTTCTCTGGCTGGGGGGATGAAACCGAGCAGCAGATCTACCGTGACTCCATTGAACGCTTCAGCAGTGTTTGTCCGGGCGTGACCGTCGACTACCAGCCCGTTCCGGCAGAGTTCCAGGATAAATTAAAAGCACAGATGGCGGGTGGTACCGCGCCGGATGTATTCTATGTGGACGATCAATTAATGAACGCTTTTGCACCGTCGGGCCAGTTATTGGCGCTCGACCCATACATGGAGGAGGCTGGAGTTTCACGCGATGACTTCATCCCTGCCCTCATGACAATCTTTACGCTCGATGACCAGACGTATGCTCTTCCCAAGGACTGGGGTACACTCGGTCTGGTTTACCTGCCGGAAGCCTTCGAAGCCGCGGGCATTGAAGAACCGACCGCCGACTGGACCTGGGAGGATATGCGTACCGCGGCGCAAGCGATTGCAGATACCGGAACCTATGGCGGCTTCTGCATGGGCGCAGACTGGGCGCGCTTCGCCCCGTTTGCCTTCTCTAACGGCGGCACCTTTGCTTCCGATGATTTCACGAGTGCGACTCTGGACACGCCCGAAGTCAAGGAGATGGCCAACTTTGTAGCGGAGATGAAGCAAGAAGGCTCATTGGTCACACCTGCGGATGTAGGCGCAGGCTGGTGTGGTGAAGCCATTGGGCTGAAACTGGCTGGCATGACCACCGAAGGCGGCTGGATGGTGAACTTCATGAACCAGACCTATCCGGATGTGGAATGGAAAGCTGTCCAAATTCCGAGCGGGCCGGTGACACGCGCCGACGTGATCTTCACGAACGGCATCGGTGTGAATGCCGCAACGGAATTCCCGAATGCTGCGGCAGCACTGGCGATGTATCTCACCAGCGCAGAGAATCAGGCAGCGATCGTCGAAACGGGCTTTGCCTACAGTACCCACCCCGAACAGGCGGATCTGGTCCAGGACCCGAACGACCTGGCTATTTCGTCCGGCGGCTTGCTGGACGATACGCGCGTTGCCTTCTGGGGTCCGAATACCGGCGCTGTGAACACCGCAGTGTCACAGGCGCTGGAGCGCATCTTCCTCGGCGACCAGGACGTGGACACCGCATTTGCGCAGGCCCCGGAAGAAGCTCAGGCTGCTCTGGGCGGCGGTCGATAACTTCTTTATGAATCGAACCCTCCTTCCCTCCCACAGAGGGAAGGAGGGACCAAGCCTTTCTTCTGGATGAGAGCAGGAACGGAGGTGCACGATGGCAACATATGAAGCAACTGTGGTTCAATCACGCCGAACACTGGTGGCTGTCATTTCCTTTCTGGTCGTATTCATCGTTTTGATGACGATCGCGCTCTTCAATGCGCCGACCATGGGCGGGCCGCGGGTCATGGCTTCCGTTGATACGTATCTGGCAGAAGTGCGGCGCACGGCATTACCGTTTCTCGGTGCGGTGGCTCTGATTGCCGTTGTTCTGGGGTTGGCCGTGGCGCGAGTGATCTATCGCGAATGGCCCAATCCTAAGCGCCGTACCAACCTGATCATGGGGTATTTATTTCTATCACCATATCTGCTCATTACTCTGACATTCACCGTCGGCGTTGTGTTCTTTGCTCTCTATATATCGTTCAACCGTTACGACATCTTCACGCCACCAGAGTGGGTAGGTCTGGCAAATTATGCGAAAGCGTTCACCGAGCGAGATTTTTTGCAAAGTCTCTATAACGTGCTGTGGTATTCTCTGATCGTAGTACCCGTACAGACGGCAGCAGCCATCCTGCTGGCAGTCCTCCTGAATGCGCCCGTTCGGTTCAAGCAATTTTTTCGTACTATCTTCTACGCACCCAGCGTGACCTCATCGGTGGTCATCACCCTCATCTTCATCTGGTTTTACCTGAGGACCGGCTATGCCAATTTTTTCATTTCCAGCTTCCTGGGACTCTTCGGCATAGAGTGGCAAAACATCAACTGGCTGGGCGACCCGCGCGGCTTGATCCAGTTGATTGTCCAGGCATTTGGAGGTGATATCCCCTCGAACCAATGGTATTTGCGCGGTCCCAGCATCGCCTGGATGGCGATTATGTTCCAGAATGTCTTTACTACCGCCCCGACCTTCATGATTATGTTCCTGGCCGCCCTGCAGGATATTAACCCAACCCTGTACGAGGCAGCTTCCATTGACGGTGCCAACGGATGGCATCAGTTCTGGAAAATTACTATTCCCCTCCTGCGCCCGATTATCCTGCTCGTTGTAGTGTTGGGCACGATCGGCACCTTACAGGTGTTCGACCAGGTCTATCTGGCAACGCAGGGGGGACCGCTCGGCACGTCACTGACTCCTGTCTTTATTGTTTATGAAGAGGCACTGGGAACTCAGGGTCCTATCCAGATGGGCTACGCCTCTGCGCTCGCCTTTATCCTGGCGGTATTGATCTTTTTCTTCACGTTCCTGCAGCGCCGCTTTATCGAACAAGAGACCCAACTGTATTAGGAGGCTGACATGGCTGTTCGTACTCAAACGCTCGAGGGTGCAGCGACTCAGTCGCCCTCGAAACCTGCGCTCCACTATGTAAACCTCTTCCTGCGGTACCTGCTGCTCTGTGCGATCGGGATCATTCTGTTCATGCCATTCATTCTGGCGGCACTGGGCACGTTCAAGACAAACGCGGAGATTATTCGCTTTCCGCCGACCTTTTTCCCCGCGGAGTGGCAGGTGGAGAACTGGTCCAGGGTCTGGAATACCGATCTTGGCAACGGTGGCACATTCCCACGCTGGCTGTTCAATACAGCATTCCTGGCGGTGACTGTTGCCATCTTGCAGGTTATTTTTTGCTCCATGGCTGCTTATGCCTTTTCCCGCCTGGAATTTCCGGGTCGGGATGTTGTCTTCAGCTTCATGCTGGCGACGATGATGATTCCGGGGGCGGTCACCCTGATTCCCGCCTACGTGCTGATGACAAAACTGCGCCTCATTAATTCCTTCTGGGCATTGATTCTTCCGGGCGCGGTGGGCGCCGGGAGTATTTTCCTCCTGACACAGTTCTTTAAATCGATTCCCAAAGATCTTGAGGAGGCAGCTTTTATTGATGGCGCCAGTCACGGGCAAATCTACCGCGACGTGATCCTGCCGTTGACGCGCCCCGCTCTACTGACGGTCTTTATCCTGCAATTCCAAGCCATGTGGAATGCATTCCTTCCGCCACTCCTGTATTTGAATTCCCCAGATAAATACGTTCTCAACGTGGCTCTCAGCATCTTTCGCCAGCAATTCAGTGCACAATGGAATCTGACGCTCGTAGGCGCGATGTTCAACGCGATCCCCGTGCTTATTTTGTTCTTCCTCTTTAGCAAATATTACATTGAAGGTGTCGCTTACACCGGGATCAAAGGCTAACCAGAACCAGTGACTCGACAGGTGACTATGGCTTTCAAAATCCTGGGTCTGGCGTTTCGAAATACCTGGCAGGAGCTATGGACGATCCTTGTCATTCAGCTTCTTTTCCTCCTGGCAGTGATCCTTGTCATCCCTGCCCCGCCGGCGATCCTGGCGCTCTTTCATTATGGCAATCGGGTCGCACACGATGAATCGGCTAATGAGCGAGATTTTCTGAGATCCATCCACCAGTATTGGAGACCTGCCTGGCGGTGGGGACTTATGAACATACTGATCATCGGATTGCTAACGGGTGATTACTATCTTGTAGAAAACCTGACCAATCACACAATGAGCATGTCTTTTGTCCAGGGGCTTTACCTGACACTTCTGGCGAGCTGGCTGTTACTCCAACTCTTTACTCTTCCGTTTCTGTTCGAGCAAACCGAGCCACAGGTCTTGCAGGCGCTGCGGAACGCGGCTGTATTCCTCAAGAGAAATCTAATCCTTGCGATCGTGCTCGGCTTGTTGCTGGCTCTGAGTCTGATGGCTGGTGCGCTGTTATTCATGCTCACGTTTGCCTTTGGCGGTGCCTTCCTGGCATTTGCTGGTAACCATGCTGTGCTAAGAGATTTGGCTGAGGCTTAACTAGAATTTATATGTGGAACGTTACCGAAGAAACATTCGAACCCCAAAAACAACATCATCAGGAAACAATTTTTACAATTGGGAATGGCTATCTATCCACGCGGGGGGCGCTCGAGGAAGGCTACCCCAGCGACAGTCGCGCAACGTTCCTCCATGGCGTGTTTGACGATGTCCCATTAGTGTTTACGGAACTTGCGAATGCACCCGATTGGCTGCCTTTGCAAGTCTATCTAAATGGGGAACGTTTTTCCCTGGATAAAGGTACGATAGAACACTTCGAACGTCGCCTCGATTTGCGGACAGGCGTACTAACGCGCACAGTCCACTGGCGTGCCGACTCAGGGGTACGGGCTACGATGGTCTTTGAGCGCTTTGCTTCGCTGGCAGATGAACATCTGCTGTGCCTGCGCTGCAAGGTCACACCAGATTTCGATGGGTCTGTGGAGATTCGTGCCAGCCTGAACGGAAACATGGATAATGATGGCTTCGCTCACTGGCACTGGGTGGAGCAAGGTGAGCGTGATGGAGCTTACTATCTCCACACCCGGACGCGTAACACCGAGATTGACGTCCTGCTTGCAATGCGGCTGTTTGCCTCATCCGACTCTGTGCAGCCAGAATATTGGGATGCGCAGAATGTACCCACCGTACGGATGATCTTCACCGCCAGCCGCGGTGAAACA
>DATFHE010000389.1:0-9071 GCA_035248745.1 Anaerolineales bacterium
GCAAAGGAAAATGTGCATGGTGTCCTGGCGGTTGAGGTCGGCGAACCGACGCAAAAAATTCTTGAGCGATCCGCGCTGACCGACCTCATCGTGCTGAAGATTTCCTATCCCCCCTCTGTTGGCTTCAAAGTCCTGGCGTCCAACGTACGGACGTTAATCGCACGTTCTTCGCGCCCGATCCTGGCGATTCCCGGAAGCATTTCAAACTTTAAACACGCCCTGTTGGGGTTCGATGGAAGTCCGAAAGCCAGGGAAGCCCTATTCGTCGCGACCTATCTGGCGGAGCAATGGCAAACCAGACTGACGATCCTCACCGGCTTGGAAGACCAGGAAGTAGACACATCCGCACAGGGCTTTGCCCGAAATTACCTGGAGTTCAATGAAATCGAAGCAGATTTCATCAGCAAAAGATATTCAGGAGAAGTATTGAAGAGCACCGCCGAAGAAATCCACGCCGACCTTATCGTCATGGGTGGCTATAGCGGTTTGATCCTCAAGGAAATGACCGTCGGCAGTTCAGTCAACTTTATGCTGCGCGAATCGCAATTCCCTATCCTTATTTGTCGCTAGGAACAGTTATTACCGGCGCAAGCTCGTCCTTACCCGGAAAGACCCGCCGAATCCCCTCTGCCATCACAAGCCCAACCAGTACAATAATTCCCAGCAGCAGGAACATACCGCGTCCTCCGATGGTTTCCAGCAATAATCCACCCAGGAACCCCGCGGTTGCCGATCCCACGCCGAAGGTCATCGCGCCGAACAATCCCTGGGCGCTGGATTTCAAACGGAGCGGGGCATGTTCATCTGCATAGGATACGCCTGCCAGCCAGAGAGCGGGAAAGATTGTCCCACCGAACGCCTGCAAAACCAAAACCATCGAAGGCGTGCTGATCAGGCTATACAACACAGAGCGCAGCCCGGACATAACCAGCGCCAGAACCAGCAAGCCATGCGAGCCAAACTTCTTCACCAGCCGGTTGCCAAAAAAGAAGACTACGAGTTCCGTCAGCGTGGCAATCGACGACGCAATGCCCATCGTCGATTCGTTTGCGCCAAGTTCCGCCATATAGGGGAATAAATAGGCAGCTACAGAAAATGAGCCAATCCCACCCAGGAATGCTAAAAACAAAAAATGGATCCAGCGGCGGCTTGTCAATAGCGTGCGAATGCCGCCCTGATTTGAGTCCGTCTGCTCATGAGCTCCATGCACAAATCTCGGGCTGATCAGTAGATTGACGAGCATAAGCACGGAAAAACTCCAAAAAGCGGCATGCAAACCATAACGCTGCACCAGTATGCCGGCAATAGGAGCGAATACACCCCACCCGATGGTACCGCCCAGGCGGATACGCCCGTACATCGAGCGTTCTTCGCCCAGCATGTTCATGGTCGCGCTGTCTGCCAGAGAAGCGACCGGCGAGATGAACGTATTGTATAAAATGATCAGAGCAAAGACAAAGAGAAAGCCTGAAAGGGACGGGAGCAGGAAGCTCACAATCACCGCGACGAGGATGCCAAGACCCATGATCCGCTTGTGCCAGTGCTTTGAATCGGCGAGCCCGGTCCAAAACGGTGCTGCTACCAGCGTGACCAGAGGAGGGATACCCGTGAGTAAGCCAATTTGCGCGCCGCTGAAGGAACGCGCCTGGTAGAAAAGAACCAGATACGGCATGAGGGAAGATAAGGCGGCGAAATATACAACATAGAAGGTGAACGGCCAGATTTTTTTCATAGGCTCTCCAAAGCTTTGCAATTATATGCGCAAAGCAACAACTCAAATCGAGTACAATCTGCCTATCCCTAAAGAATTACGAACCTCTTCTACCTGTGACAAAACGAATCATTATTGACACCGACCCGGGCGTGGATGATGCCCTGGCATTCCTGCTGGCGCTTGCCTCACCGGAGATCCAGCTCGAAGCTTTGACCACCACCCAGGGCAATGTGACACTGGAAAAAGCCACATGGAATGCCCTTGCTGTTCTGGAGCTGGCGCGCGCCAGCCATATTCCTGTAGCGCGTGGCAGCTTACTACCTCTGGTACAGCCTTTGCGCGCTTCTGCCTTTGTGCATGGCGAAAGTGGCATCGGCAATTCAACATTGCCTCCGCCGCAAGCGAAACCCGTTCTCGGGCATGCCGTCGATTATCTAATCAAACGCGTCCTGGCAGAGCCTGAGGAGATCAGCGTCTTCCCCATCGGTCCGCTGACGAATATTGCTATGGCGATCCGCAAAGAGCCAAGATTTGCCAGCGCGGTAAAAGAACTTGTGATCATGGGCGGAGCGATCCTGGAACACGGCAATATCACGCCGCAGGCAGAGTTCAATATCTACGTGGACCCTCATGCTGCGCATATCGTCTTCCATTCCGGGATTCCCATCACTCTGATTCCCCTGGATGTGACGCACAAATGTGTGCTCAAACAGGAACACATCGACCGGTTGATCCAGGTCCACTCGCCTGTCTCCCGCTTCATTCGGGATGCTGTGGACGTCTATCTGGATGCTTCCATTCAGCTGGGATATGAAGGCAGTTCTCTGCACGACCCATTGACCCTGGCGACGATCCTCAAGCCAGAGCTTTTAACTCTGAAGGAATACTATGTCGATGTGGATATCTCGGGGGGTGTCTCCATGGGAAAGACCTTTGCGGATATTCCGAATGTACTAAAGAAACCAGCCAATATGAAAGTTGCCATGGATGTGAGGGGCGAGGAGTTTGTGGAGTTGTTCTTGCAGCGAATGGAAGACCTAAGCCGCAGGATTCCTGGTTAACTACGGATCCCGTAAAACATGCCTAAGCGAATCCTGTTTGACACCGATCCCGGTATTGACGATGCCTGCGCCATCCTGCTTGCCCTGGCTTCCCCGGAACTATCCGTGGAGGGATTAAGCATTGTGCACGGCAACTGTTCTCTCGACCAGGCGACCACGAATGCCCTCTCCGTTTTGGAGCTGGCAAATACTAGTCATCTCCCTGTGGCAAAAGGATGTGAATTGCCGCTCGTACAGCCCTCGTTGCTTGCGCCGGAGACGCACGGCGATACAGGTCTGGGGTACGCAGAGCTTCCAAGTCCACAAAGCAAGCCTATCGTGCAACATGCAATCGATTTTCTGATCGAGAAGATCTTAGCGGCGCCGGGGGACATCACGCTTCTCGCCATCGGTCCGCTAACCAATATCGCTCTGGCAATCCGACAGGAGCCCCGCGTCGTGCATGCGCTTAAGGAAATCATCATCATGGGCGGCGCGATCCGTTATAAAGGCAATACCACAGCGCTAGCGGAGTTCAACACTTATGTGGACCCTCACGCTGCTCACATTGTGTATCACGCCGGGATCCCCACTACTCTGGTGCCGCTGGATGTAACCTATCAATGTGTGTTGACGCAGGACGACGTGAGACGACTGCAGCAAGTGGACTCTCCAATTACGAAATTTGTCGCCGATGCTACGCGGTTCTATATGGAGTTCCACGATGAATTCCAGAAGATCGACGGGTGCGTGATCAACGATCCGCTGGCGCTGGCATTGGCGTTCGCCCCGGAGCTTTGCACCTACCAGGAGCTGCCCGTCGATGTGGACCTTTCAGGTGGGATCTCCATGGGGAAGACGATCGCCGACTTTTATAACTACGGGAAAAAGCCTGCAAACATGAAAGTGGCGCTAAGTGTGCGGGCGCGGGATTTCA
This sequence comes from Anaerolineales bacterium, assembly GCA_035248745.1. Classification (GTDB taxonomy): domain Bacteria; phylum Chloroflexota; class Anaerolineae; order Anaerolineales; family Villigracilaceae; genus Defluviilinea. Next base: position 3,692 of record DATFHE010000389.1, read on the forward strand.
TAGACTTATTTGTAGAGAGAATCCAGAGCCTGGCGCGCCACCCGAAACTGTAATCAAGATTGAGGGTTACAATTTACAAGCCGAGCCGCTGGCAGCAATCCTTTTGCTCCAGCTAATTATTCCTAATCCCGGAGGTCACCATGCGAGAAACAGCTATGCAGAGCCAGAAAAGAAGCAATTCCTGGTTGAACGTTGGCAAAGACTTCAATACCATGACGTGGGTGTTGATGCCAGTCGCCATTGCCCTGAATATCGCCATTGGACAAATCGTGGTTCTTCTGAAATTGCCTGTTTTTCTGGATTCCATAGGTACCGTGCTGGTAGGCATCATCTGCGGTCCCTGGGCTGGTGCCCTAACAGGAGCTCTTTCCAATACCATTTGGGGGCTGTTCAATCCTGATTCCCTTCCCTGGTGGCCGGTAGCATTTTTCATTGGTTTGGTGGCAGGCTTATGCGCCAATGCCGGTCTGTTTAAGAGCTGGTGGAAAGTAATCTTGTCCGGATTCCTGATTGCACTCACCGCAGCCATCGTCTCCACACCAATTTCTGTGTACCTCTATGGTGGCATCACCGCCAGTGGCTCGTCCTTCATAACTGCCTATTTACTCCAGACGGGTCAGAGTGTGGTTTCAGCCGTCCTCAGCACAGGCTTTCTAGTAGAACCGGTAGATAAGATTGCCACGGCGATGTTAGCATTTGCAATCGTCCAGGGGCTCTCCAGGCGCCTGATTGCACGTTTCCCGCGTCCCGAAAATGCTGAGGCAGAGGCAGGAAACAACACTACACAATTGATCATTGCACTCATTGTCGTGGTGGTGGTTATTGCCCTGGGCTTTGTAGTCCGGAATATGCTTGCCGCATAAAAATACCTTGTTAACACAAAACAGGCTTCGTGTTAGACCGAAGCCTGTTTTTTTTAGCTTATAATCCAAATCAGTCACTTCGTTGTTTCCGAAACCTGCTGCGGTAAAGAGTAGATCCTGTCCATGACGCGTGAACGTCTTTCTTATTATCTTAAACGAGATAGCCTCCTCCATCGGCTTAACCCACTTACAAAAATCATCCTGGCACTCAGTATCATTCTCGTTTCATTTATAAGCTCTGTCAGTTGGACCTCCCTTGCTCTATGGTTGATCGTCATTGTACCTCTCAGCTTTCTAGGCAAAGTATCGCGAGAATTTTTTTCCAGTGCACTGCGGTTGATCTTGCCAGCCGCAGGATTCATCTTCATCATGCAAGCGCTTTTTCAGCCAGTGGGGGAAACCGTTATTCTTCAGTTCTGGCTTCTGGACATCACACAGGAAAGCCTGTTATTTGCATTTCGCATTTCGACCCGTATTGCTGTAATGATCTCCGCGTTTACTCTCTTGCTGATGACCACCCATCCCAGTGAATTGATGTCTGACCTCACCCGCCGCGGATTGCCCGGTCAATTTGCTTACGTAGTCATTTCCTCCCTTCAGATTATTCCGCAAATGCAAGCCAAGGCACAGACGATTATCTCTGCCCAGCGCTCGCGCGGCCTGGATACGCAAAGCAGCTTCTTACGCAGAGTGAGTGGGATTCTGCCATTGGTTGGTCCTCTCGTCTTCGGCTCTCTCGTGGAGGTGGAGGAACGTGCCATCGCCATCGAGGCGCGCGGATTCACGTCCACCCGCCCAAAGACGTTTCTGCGAGAGATTCCGGACACCAGCTCTGATCGAGCCATTCGCTGGGTACTGATTGCACTGGTCATCCTTACACTGATCTTCAGAATATGGCTATCGTAAACCTGCAAAACGTCACCTACAAATATCCGCTGACCGATGTGCCGGTACTGCAAAACATTAACCTGCAAGTGGAAGAGGGAGAATTCGTGGCTGTGATCGGTCCCAACGGCGCGGGGAAATCCACGTTGTGTTATACACTCGCTGGTTTTGTGCCGCATTTTTTCAAAGGCGAACTCACCGGCAGTGTTGAGATAGCAGGGGTTGAGTCACACAACTCCGTCTTGAGTGAATGGGTATTGAACGTCGGGCTGGCATTTCAAAACCCGTTCAATCAGATTAGCGGCGCAAAATACACGGTCTTCGAAGAACTGGCGTTTGGGCTGGAAAACATTGGGGTTCCGCGCGATGAGATGATAAGGCGCGTAGAAGACACTATGAAGCTGACGGGCATCAGCGATCTGGCAGACCGCTCGCCTTATTCTTTATCAGGTGGGCAGCAGCAGCGTGTCGCGCTCACTTCCATCCTCGTTATGCAACCCAGGGTGCTCGTGCTCGATGAACCAACCTCCCAGATGGACCCGATTGGCACGCGTGAGGTCTTCGGTGCGATTCACGACATGGCAGAACGCGGGATGACGGTCATTCTGGTTGAGCACAAAGTCGAATGGATCGCCCAGTTCGCGGATCGGGTGATTGCCCTAAAAGATGGTGAGATCCTGCTCGATGGCAAGCCCTCCGAAGTGCTCACCTCACCCCTCCTCCCACCAAACGGCTTTGGAACTTCGCGTTATACATCTGTAGCGCGCAAGGCGCAGGAGATGGGATTGTGGAACGGAGAAAACCTTCCCGTCACACTGGAAGAGGCAGTGGAAGGGTTTCGTTTCAGTGTGGCTAAAGAGGGCATATCAGACACGAGGTCAAAGTGAAGATCGAGATCAAAGATTTACACTTCACCTATCCGGCTGGTGTAGAAGCCCTGCGCGGCATTTCTCTAACAATCGAATCCGGTGAACAGGTTGCGATTGTCGGACAGAACGGCGCGGGGAAAACAACGCTCGTCAAGCATTTCAACGGACTGTTACAACCGACCCGGGGACGGGTGTTAATTGGAGGCTTGGACACAACCAGGTATTCCGTAGCAAAACTGGCGAGCCGTGTTGGCTATGTGTTCCAAAACCCGGACGAACAACTGTTTTCGCGCAATGTGGGAGCGGAGGTCGCGTTCGGACCGAAAAACCTGGGATTCGACGAGGAGCGAATCCAGACGTTGGTCAAGGATGCACTGGCACTTACCCAGCTCTCCGATAAGACAGAGACGAATCCCTACGACCTCTCGGCGACATGGCGCAAGATGGTGGCACTTGCCTCCATCCTTTCCATGGACACAGACATCCTCATCTTCGATGAACCCACCACCGGGCAGGACGCGCTCAATGTGGCGCGAATTGCTCATGTGATCGCGGAGCTGCGAAAACGCGGCAAGACGGTGATTACGATCACGCACGATATTGATTTCTGCGCCGAGAACTTCGAACGTGTGATCGCCATGTCACAGGGGAAAATCCTGCTGGACGGCAGAACCAATGATGTGCTGGGGCAGGAGGAAATTCTGGCGAGTACATATGTGGATCCGCCGCAATTGACGCGTCTCGGAAAACGACTGGGCTTCAAGAATACAGTTCGAAATCAGGAAGAATTCCTGCGAACGTTAAAGAAGTGATTCCTACCGTGTAAGGCAAGTCGTCATGTCCCACTACGACTCTGCACCATCCTGGTGGCTCGCTGATACCATATAAACTGCCAGTTCTTCGTAGCCGGAATCTTCGGCAAACTCACGTTTGTAGATCGTGTCTTCCAAGACTGCTATTACGATTTCAGCCGTTGTGTAAATTTTACAGCCAGATTCAAAGTGTCCGCCGATTGTCCTTCCGTCGCCATCTGCGATGGACATGTGCAAATGTGACCCGTGAACAGAGAGTGTCCCGGTGATCGAGACGATCTCGAACGGGCCGCTGTATTCGGAGTTATTGGCTCTGTCTGCAAGGCGCAGGCTGGCATGGCGCAGGCTTCCCACACCGCTTAGCACGCAGCCCGCCTTAACGTGCTTTTTCATTACAAATGCCTGAATAGAATCAAATAAGTCCTGTCTGGGGGATAGACGGAAGGTATAATTTTGCATAGAGAACCTCCGTGCGATTATACAATCGGACTGACGAGTTTGCAGTTTTGCAAGGAATCATAAGGCAATGTTTGTTTTTATTCCGCTCATGTAAAATGAAAGCGTAGGAGAAATTAATGGCGAAGCTAAGTGTGCAGACATTCAAGAGCATTCATGAAATCGATCCGCAGATCTGGGATCGCATCGTTGCAGGGCGCGGCTTTCAAAGCCATCATTGGTACCAGTTTGGGGAACGCGCCATGGCAGAGTGCGAACCTACGTATCTTATCGCCTGGAATGGAGATACTCCTGTTGCCAGCACAGCGCTGTTTCGAATCCATAATGAACCTTTGCCCCTTCCCGAGGTGGCACGACGCTTCATGGCTTCTGTGCTGAAACATCGTCCTTTGCTCGTTTGCCGATCTCCACTGGCAGATACCTCAGCGCTCCTCTTGCCCGGTGAGCCACTACGCGATGAAGCCCTGGCAGTGTTAGCCCAGGCTGCGCATGCAGAGTTCAAAAGGCAGCGCTGTTCCTTCCTGTTATTTGATTATCTGCTGACAGAGCAATTACGGTACCCAACCTGGCCGCAGGGATTTGAACCAGTCACCATTTCAGAGCCTGGCACTTATATGCCCATGGAGTGGGAAAGCTTCGACGCGTACCTCGAAGCGGGCAACAAGCATGACCGCCAGCATTACAAGCGCAGCCTGAAGGAAGCAGAAAAGAACGGGCTCGTCCTCAGCAAGCACAAGACTATTTCAGACGTGGACCGCGCGCTGAAATTGATCCGCAACGTTTCCATCTGGCACGGGTCAGCACCCAACCCGTGGATGCGCGGCCTGCTCGAGAACTTCTCCATGATCGATGGCACCTGGCTGGAGATCCATAAAGATGATCAATTGGTTGGTTGCGGTGCAGTGGTGCGTGATAACAAGTTCCAGCTTGCCCTTGCCCTGGGACTCGAAGACGATGTTCCCGGGGGTTATTTCCTTCTGCTGTATACAGCCTTGAAGGAAGCCTTTGAAAACGAAGTTCGCCTTGTCCGTTTTGGCAGCGGTGCCTACGACGTCAAGCGACGGCTGGGCTTCCATCTCGAAGACACCAATCACGCCATAGTGGCGATGGCTGGTATCACAACCAGCGCTGTGAAGAAACTTGTAGCACCGAAATAAACCACGCATTATCGGACAAGAACTCCACAGCAAACAACACAGACACTGCCATCGGTTGACAGCCATATATTGTTTTAAAGAAGATAATGAGCTTGGTCTGAGCAATTCCTGAGAAACAATATTTCCCATGCTGTTCTTACAATTTGAGACGCCAAGAAAGTCACAAAACAGAAAGAAGGTATGCGCAACAAAACTGTGATCGGAGACGTAAAAGATGCGACGTGAATGTCTAGATTCCGATCACGCCACAGCGGATGCCAATGATTCCCTTCGAGGATTTCCTACACCTTCCTACAGAAAATGTCGCTGCATTGGTCCGTGCCAGTGGACCAAAAGTT
>DATFHE010000390.1:0-3137 GCA_035248745.1 Anaerolineales bacterium
CCTCTTATGCTACAATCTTTATCAACAGACGCTAAATGTACGGGGATGCAGCGCAGGAACGCCCACATCTGGCGGTTACAAATGTTCTAAAAATGGAGCGGTTTAATCAACAATGCGGTGTCCTTACTGCCAGCACCACGATTCTAAAGTCCTGGATACATCTCATGACAGCCACGGAGGCATTCGCCGCAGGCGTGAATGTTTTAAGTGTGGGCAGCGTTTCAGCACCTACGAACGTCCCATCCTGGCGACTCCTCTGCTTGTGAAGCAGGATGGAACTCGCGAAGAGTTTGATCGCGAAAAACTGATTCGCGGTATCCGTATTTCCTGTGTGAAACGACCAGTCTCTGCTGCGGATATTGAGCGGCTGGTAGGACAGGTGGAGGCGCAGTTACAAAAAATGGGCAAAGCAGAAGTCTCTTCTCGTGTGGTCGGTGACCTGGTAATTCATGGTTTGAAAGAAATGGATCAGATCGCCTACATTCGTTACGCAATTGTTTATCTCGGTTTGGATGATCTTCACTCCATTCGCAACGAAATCGATCATCTTCTGGAAAGCTAATTAACTGATAGGGACGTTTCCGCCCTCGGCGGATTGTCTCTGTCAGTTTTTGTTTCTCGCGCTCCCGGAAGAGACCCGGGAGGACGAAAAAACTTATTTTGAGGAGAGTGTTTTATGGCAACGAGTAAAACTTCCACCCCATCCACAAAATCCAACAACGGATTACTCCCCACGCCCCCGATGCCCGAGGGACTGCCGAAGGCGAACCTGACGGACAATGCCCGTCAGGTTCTGATGAAGCGTTATGTCCGCCGCGGCGACGATGGCAAGCCTGCCGAAACTGTGGAGGAAATGTTCTGGCGCGTGGCGTATCACGTGGCAAAGGTCGAGGAGCAGTGGGACGCCGATGTGCAGAAGCGCACCGTCGAGTATTACCAGCTACTTTCGAGCAAGAAGTTTTTCCCGAACTCTCCGACATTTACCGGTGCAGGGACTCCGCTTGGGCAGCTGGCGGCGTGTTTTGTGTTGCCAATCACCGATGACATGGGACGCGACTCAGCCGGTATCTTCCAGACCCTGCGCGACGCGGCATTGATCCAGCAGACGGGCGGCGGGAATGGCTTCTCCTTCTCGCGCCTGCGACCGATGGGTGCGCTCGTCCAGACCTCGGCGGGGCAGGCAACGGGACCAGTCGGCTTCCTGCGCGTCTACGATCATGCCTTTGGCGAGATCGCCCAGGGCGGAACCCGCCGCGGCGCTAATATGGCCGTCTTGCGCGTGGATCACCCGGATGTGGAAGACTTTATCAAGTCCAAGACGAATGAAAATCAAATTACGAACTTCAACATCTCCGTGGGAATCACCGACGCGTTCATGCGAGCGGTGAAGGAAGACGACGAATGGGAATTGCGCTTCCCGGATATTGCGGACATGAAAGCGCGCAAGTTTAGCGGCACGCTGGAGCAGGCAGAAAAAGAAGGCGTCAAGATTCGCAGCTATCGCAAGGTGAAAGCCCGCGAAATCTTCAATAAGATCGTCAAACAGGCGCATCATAACGGCGAGCCTGGTGTACTCTTTTTGGACGCAGCCAATCGCGGGAATCCTGTCCCGCATTTGTATCCCTTGGAAGCGACAAATCCTTGTGGCGAGCAATGGCTTGGACCATACGAAAACTGCTGCCTCGGCTCTGTGAACCTCAACGAACATTGCGGCCCCGATGGCACGGTCGATTGGGAATTGCTGCGTCAGAGCGTGGTCTTAGCGACGCGCTTCCTCGATGATGTGGTGGAAGCAAATGCTTATGTGCCTGCCGTCCCGCAGTTACAGCAAGCCGCACACCGGGCGCGCCGCATCGGGCTCGGCATCATGGGACTCGCAGACTTGATGTACCACGTCGGTGTGCGCTACGGCTCCAGAGAGGGGCAGGAGTTCGGCGCGCAGGTGATGGAGTTCGTCCGTTATCAGGCGATGAAGACCAGTGTTGAGCTTGCTGAAGAGCGCGGCGCTTTCCCCGCCATCGAAGGCTCCATCTATGACAAGACGAATATGACCTGGACTCCTCCTCAATCTCTAGTCTCTTATGAGAAGGATTGGCACAGGCCTGATCTTCACTGGGACTCCATTGTGGATGGAATTAAAAGGCACGGCATCCGCAACGCCGCGCAGACCACGGTCGCACCGACCGGCACGATCGCCACGGTCGCAGGCTGTGAAGGCTACGGCTGTGAGCCCGTCTTCGCGCTGGCGTACATCCGCCACGTCAATGACAACGGCAAGGATCTTAAGCTCACCTACGCCAGCCCGCGCTTCGATGAAGCTCTCAGGAAACTGGGGCTCGGCGAAGAGAAGCGCCAGGAGATCGTGGAACAGGTGATGCGCCAGGGCACATGCCAGAATAGCAAAGACATCCCGCAGTCTGTGCGCGATACGTTCGTGGTGTCGGGCGATATCACGGCGGAAGAACACGTCCGCATGCAGGCGGCTTTGCAAGCGTTTGTGGATAACTCGCTTTCGAAGACCGTCAACTTCCACGAGACCGCCACGGAAGAGGACGTTGCCAAAGCCTATATGCTGGCGTGGGAGCTTGGCTGCAAGGGGATCACCGTCTACGTGACTGGCTCGCGTGAGAAGGTCGTTCTCGAGACGAAAGCCACGGCAGAGAAGAAGGAAGCACCCGGCGCAGGCGAGCCTGCTTCGGCTACGGTTACACCTCCCCTCGTCGTTAAGCCTGAGCTCGCTCCCACCTTCTCCGCGGACCCGAAGAAGCCGCGCCCGCGGGTACTGACCGGCAAGACGTACAAGGTGGAGACACCCCTCGGCAAGGCATTCGTCACGATCAATGAGAATGGCGGGGATCAGCCGTTTGAGGTGTTCATCAATACAGCCAAGGCAGGCTCAGAGACCGCTGCCATTTCGGAAGCGATCGGCCGGCTCATTTCCTACATTCTGCGCATGACCTCACCCACCAAGCAGACCGACCGTCTGCGCGAGATCGTCCGCCAGACCGTGGGCATCGGCGGCGGGCGCTCTCTGGGGCTGGGACCCAACCGCGTCCGCTCGCTGCCCGATGGGATTGGGCAGGTGCTCGATATGTACCTGCGTGACAAGCAAAGCAGCCCTGTGGGAAAGTCCGGTG
>DATFHE010000391.1:0-2713 GCA_035248745.1 Anaerolineales bacterium
GCCGAGGGAGATGACTGACTTTGCGCTGCGGGCAGAAGGAAGGTAAACGTGCTGCCTTTCCCTTCCTGGCTTTCCGCCCAGATGCGCCCGCCATGCAGCTCGATCATGGACTTGGCAACAGCGAGCCCCAACCCCATGCCGCCATAGCGACGTGTGAGATGTGTTTCCACCTGGAAAAAGCGTTCGAACACACGCGGCAAGTCCCTTGCCGGGATACCGATTCCATTATCCGTAACGGTGACTTTGTAATACCCGGCATCCTCCTGCGCTCGTACCGTCACATGACCACCAGGTTCGGTAAACTGGAGGGCATTCTTGACGAGATTACTCAAAGCAATACTGAGCTTGACTCCATCGGCATCAAGATGGAATGGTAACTGCTCATACTCCGAATGGAGCGCGATGTTTCTGGAATTTGCCTCCGCCTGAAACATAGCTATCACATCGTCAATGATTTTGCTCAACGAAACGATCTGGTTTCGGGCGCGCGCGGCGCCGTTCTGAATATTGTCGACATCCGAAAGACTCTCAACAATGGTTTTCAGCTTCGTGGCATTGCGGACGATCATATCCAACTGTTCGCTATACTGTTCGCCCGAAAGTTCGCGCAGGAACGTCGCATGACCCAGGATCAGGCCCAACGGCGTGCGAAGCTCATGGGAGGCGATGGCGATGAAGTCTGTTTTGAGGCGTTCCAATTCTGCCAGCTCAATGCTTGTAGCACGCACCTTACGTTGAAGAGAAGCATTTTGAATCGCCTGTGCGGCAAGGGCGGCGAGTGTTTCCAGGATAGTTAAGTCTTCTTCCGTATAATGAGCGTTGTCTTTTTTATTCAGAGCTTCCAGAACACCAACGACTTGGCCACGTACCACGAGCGGGACAGCAACGAGGGAATGTGTGAGATGCTTTGTCACGCGATCCACAACTTTGAAATGACGCTGATCCACCTTGACATCCTGAATCATCAGCGGCTGTCCCCGGCGGTAGACCCAGCCTGCTGCGCTGCCGTCCAGGGGCACGCCGACGGGCCGCAGCAGGTCACGCTGGAACCAGTGCATGGCAAGGAAACGCAGTTCTTCAGCCGTTTCGTCGTATTCGAGGATAGAGGAGAGCTCGCTATCCGTTAGTTCCGTCGCTTCGTTAATGACAGTCTGTAAAAATGATTCCAGATCGGGCGCTGTGGTTAAACCCCGCACGACTTCTAGCAAACGCTCCAGATGATCAATCCGTTCGTTGGCAGCCATCGGACGCATTATACAACATTGGTTATGTTATAAAACAGGCAATTCATTTTATTTCGTAGCGGCGCGCTTTGCGTACGTGCCTTTTCTGTTATCATCACAAAATGATTTGGAACAAATTCCGCTCTACATATATTATTTCCTTCTTTTTTCTTCTCAACCTTCTCCTCCCTGCCTGCCAACCCGCGCCTGCAGCAACGCCAGATATCAATGCCGCGTTGACCCAGGCTTTTCAAACAGCATTCGCCCAATTGCAACCGACCGCGACTCCGATTCCCAGCGAAACACCCATCCCTGCCGCAACTGCTGTTCGCACACCACCCGCTCTGCCGGAGACATTTGTTGCCAGCCAGCTCAATCCGCTGGATACACCGCACACGTACATTGAAGATACCTGCCAATATTTACAAGATAAATGGAATACCAATCACGCCGCGCCGGGTACTGTTGCGATGGTGATTATGTTTCATGGCATCACGCAGGAAACAGCAGAACGTGTTCATGACATCAGCAAACAGGATTTCAAACAGCTCATGAACGATCTCAAAGAGCAAGGATTTGAAGCCATTAACGCGACCCAGCTTGCAGATTTCCTCGATCACAATGCAAAGATTCCCTCCCGGTCAGTCGTCCTGATCGTGGATGACCGTCACCGCGCAGAAAGCTTCAATGAGCACTTCCGTCCCTATTATGAACAATGGGGCTGGCAGGTCGTCAACGGCTGGATCAGCGCGTTCGGTGCAGAAGATGCTTTCCTACCGGAAAACGTGACACTTGCCAACGAAGGCTGGGTAGATTACCAGTCGCACGGGTTTATTCACAACGAGAACATGACCGACAGCTCCACCGACGAGTTTCTCAGGCAGGAATTAGAAGGTTCCAAAGAAAACCTGGAGACAGAGTTCAACAAAACGCCAGTCGCGATCATCTGGCCAGGAGGGAATTTCGGTCTCCGTCCGGTGCAGGCTGCTCGCCAGTATGGATACCGGATCGGTTTCACCATCAACCCGCGTGGACCGGTGATGTATAACTGGATCCCTCTGGCGGAAGCGCAAGATCCGGCCCGCCCCATCTTTTTACCGGAGGGTTACGTCAATGATCCACGCATGGTCCTGCCGCGTTACTGGCCCTACCAGGTACAGGCAAATCTCGATGTAGTACGGACGATTGGCAACGAAGCGGCAGCCTATGCCGAACAAAACAAAGCCACAGAACTTGCATACTACGATAGTATGTGCGCGCCAACCTATGGGGCAATTCCGTGAAATCCGCAGAATTTCAAATTTACAAAGCCCGGTACAGGTCCGCGATTCAGAACGTTCTGCAAGACTCGGAACGCGGGCGACTGGATGAAGCTGGTTTTCCAGCGTATTCGCATCCCAATCCCTTGATCAACTGGCTATTCTGGCAAAGACTTCGTACCGCCATGAGCTCTATCGAACAACATGCGCCGTATGAAAATCTACTCGATT
>DATFHE010000392.1:0-8174 GCA_035248745.1 Anaerolineales bacterium
CCAATGTTGTTCGTTGATTCATATCCCCATCTCCTTACTTCCTTTGTAAGAACTTTGGAATAAGATTATGCCAGTTGGCTTTTCCCTGCATCGCATACTGGATGATACCCAGAAGGTTGCTGGTGATGAAGTAGACAGACAATCCGGAGGCGAATGTAATTGCAAACCAGCCAAGCATTAGAGGCATATAGATACTCATCATACCGCTCATTGCTGCGCCCTGATCCCCCGGGGTAGCAGAAACAGGCATGGTCAACTTGGCTTGAATGTAAGTGGTGATTGCAACAACAAGCGCTAACGTTGGGATCGCCAGCCCAAAGAGAGCCACCGATTCGGGACGGCCCAAATCCATCCACAAAAATTTACTGTTCAGCGGAATGAGATCCGAAACATTAGGCAAGTAAATGCTGCGCGAGAGCCTCAGCAGGTCCAGAGGTGTGGATCCCAGAGCGCGGATAATGCTCTGATATAACGCGATAATGATAGGGAACTGGATCAGAGTCGGCAAGCAGGAGCTAAATGGATTGATGCCCCGCTCCCGATAAATACGCATTTGCTCCTGCGCCAGTTTTTCGCGATCCTTGGCATACTTCTTCTGGATCGCCTGCCACTCCTTGTCATTCTGCAATTCCTGCATGGCTGTCGCACCCTTCATCTGTTGCGCGTTCAGCGGCCAGGTCGCAATACGGATCAGGATCGTGAAGAGGATGATCGCCAGACCAAAGTTATTTCCGACAATATCGTAGATCCAGATCAGTACATTGACAAAAACAGAGATAAATAAGTCCCATATCTGTCCCATAGTTCCTCTAATTCTCCGGTGTAAAGGTCCAAACCTGGCGGCCATCTAAGCCGAGAGCCCCGAGGTAAAATTCCGTTTCCAGCGGCGCAACCAGGGTCAGGTCGTCCACGGCAATAGGAGTTGTATAAATCTTGCCGCCCACGTCTTGCGACCACAGCACTTTGCCATCTCGGTCTACCGCATATATCGAACCTGACTCTGTCGCAAGCAAAATGTATTCTTCACGGACCAGTGGGCTTGCGGTGACAGGACCATTCGGCTTTATAGGATTCCAGTTCTGACCGCCCGTGGACGTGTTGAACGAATAAAAGTTTCCGTCCACATCACTAAAATAAAGTGTATCACCATCCAGGCTGGGTGTGCCCCAGACCCAATTGTCTGCATCCAGCACCGTCTCATGACTACCAGTCACGGGATCAAATTTCACCAACTGTGAGGCAAGCGAACCCACATAAAGATTCCCATCCTCACTTACCACCGCAGAACCGGGAATGGCCCCACCGACCTTCTCATGCCAGACCACATCATAGGTAGTTGCATCTACAGCAATCACGTCATGGTCGAGAGAGGTAATATACACGCGCTCGCCGTCAGTTGTTGGCTGTGCCCAAAGGCGGCCGCCTAATTCCACCACAGTTGCCTCTTTCGAAGACCCTTCCTCCTGAAGATCGAGAATATAAAGATTCCCATCGCCATTGACGGCAAAGAGCTTATTTTCAATAACAAGGGGTGCAGCCATCCAATGATCCCTGGCTCCAGTAAACCTCCAGGCTTCAAGCGGAGCCTTGGTATCCGAATTGATATCGTTGGGACTCAGGGCAATGAGGCTGTGATCCGTGCCCGCGCTGCCCACAATGACCAGCCCATCGGATGTCACTGCGGGAGTGGAATAGAAAACGAGGGCATTCTCCCGCTCCGCGGGATAGCGCCAAATTTCCCTGCCATTCTCCAGGCTAACAGCATACACAAATGGCCCATCTGCAAGATAGATTAATTTTCCGTCTGTCACTAAGCCAGGCCAGGTAGCTCCGTGTCTAGCCCCACCTGCACAAGCACTTAGAAGAAAAGCACCAAGCAGGATTATGGTTACGACGATCAGCTTCTTTTTCATTGAAAAAACAGTACTCCTATTGGACGGGATCATAGCCCTCGGGATTGAATGGATTGCATCGCAGCACACGCCAGCCAGCCAGCAGTGAACCTTTGATGGCACCATATTTATAGACCGCCTGATACCCATAATGAGAACAGGATGGATAGAACCGGCAAGTATTCTCTGGAAGACCGCGTGAAATGGTCGCCTGGTACAAGCGAATCAGTGCCAGAATAAAGATGCGCGGCCAATTGCCGGGTGTACGCGGCAAATCGCGCAGACGCGGTTCATTGGAATAATCGTGCAAATGAAACTCAGGATTCATTGAGAGGGATCAAAATTTGAGCACGTTGCAGGAGAGTGAGCAGGGCTTGCCGGGTTTCCTCCAGCGAGGCGGATGTCAGTCCGGGGCGAGCGATCAGGATTAAATCAAACCCGGGTGTGATATCCGGCAGAAGGGACCGCATCGCTTCGCGCAGGAGACGTTTGGCACGGTTTCGATATACAGCGGTTCCCACCGTCCTGCCTGCCGCCACCCCCACCTTTACACGCGGCTGGTCTTCAGGACCGCTGCGCTTGTCATGCGCCTGCACTATCAACACAACAAGCGGGTGGGCATAGGACTTTCCAGAACGCCGCACCCGCTTGAAGTCTTCGGAGCGGGTCAGACGGAACTTTCTCTGCACCCGTTGCCTCGAACCTGCTCGATTTGGTTTCCGCTTACCAGCGGACTTTCTTTACGTGCTTATTGGCAGTCACTGTTAATTGATGGCGCCCGCGCAGACGACGGCGCTTGAGCACCGCGCGACCGTCGGCCGTTGCCATGCGCTTGCGAAATCCGTGCACGCGCACCCGGCGGCGAATCTTTGGTTGGTACGTACGTTTCGGCATTCTTCGTTCCTCACTTTGATAATAATGGCTTGTTCCATTAACTTTTAGACGTCAGCCCTACAGGCTGGGGTAATTACTTGATATCCAGTTTTTCAAGACCGGCAGGACATTATACCGTAATGATTCCGATTCGGTCAATTCAGCAGTTATTCCTGCTTTTTCCCATTCCGCATCGGGTAGACCGGGAAAGCAAGAAGTTCAGAAAGCTTTTGCGCGCCCTCCGGGCTGGCAACCGCAATGATCTCATCTTCCGCCTGCAAGGTACTGTCACCGCGCGGCAGGGTCATTTCTCCATCCCGAATAATGGCAGCAATCACGCAGTGCTCGGCTAAATCCATATCCTTAAGGGGAACACCAATCCCTTTTGCGCCCTCAGGCACTTTCTCTTCCACGACAGCATATTTTCCACGACGGATCTTGAAGAGAGTCATCATATCCCCGAGCGACATTTCCTCCTGAATGAGGTGGGCGAAGACGTCTGCTGCATTGAGCGCCACATCCACGTGAAAGTTGTCGTTGAAGAGCCAGGCGTTGTTGGGATTGTTGACCCGGGAGATCGTGCGCGGCACATCAAACATAGTCTTGGCAAGGAAGCAGATCGCCAGGTTAGACGAGTCGTTGCTAGTCACAGCCGCTACGACGTGGGCATCGCGAATGCCTGCGGCTTCGAGCACGCTCGGGTCAACGGGATTGCCCTCGTAGATGACCTCCGTAGGAAGTTCCTGATGCAAAATTCCTAATAACTCCCGGCGGTTTTCGATCAATTGCATCTTATGGGTCTGGTTGAGCAATAAATTGGCAAGGCGTGCCCCTGTGCGCCCGCCGCCCGCAATTAAGACATTCATTTATGCCTCCGCCTGCCTGGATAGTCGCTCTGTCAATGCGCCGATTCCTTCAAACGTGGAACTGACATCGAGCATATCGCCCGTTTGCAGTGTCATTTCCGCTTCTGGCAGCGAGGAGCGCCCTGCCCGCGATAAAGCGACCGGATAGCATTGATTGAGCGTACCCAACAATTCTCCTATCGTGCGGCCGTTCCATTCCGCAGGGATTTGCACTTCGTACACTTCCACTTCTCCATTTCCTGCCGAATAGACCGTCCGCTGGGAGGGACTCATGAGCAACTCCTCCACACGCTGCGCGCCCCAATAGGTGGAGCCAACGGTCTGCAACCCGAATGCTTCAATCACCGACCGCAGGTTCGGGTCGTAATTACGCGCGACGACATTTGGAACGTTATACAGGGTGCGTGCCGCATGCGTAACCACAGCGTTCAGGGTATCTGAATTGGTGACTGCGGCGAGACCATCCGCCTCTTGGATACCTGCCCGTTCCAACACGCCTTCCGCGAGGCCTTCCCCTTCCAAAGTACGCCCGCGAAAATCAGGATGCAGGCGATTGAACGCCTCCTTGTTAATGTCCACTACTACAACCTGATGACCGCGGCTGAACAGATGATAACTCAACTCGGCGCCGACGCGCCCGCATCCGACCACAATAAAATTCATACGTTCTACTCCTTCTCTTCCCTGTTTACCTGATAGGGAACATTGGTGACGACCCCCGGCTTAGATAGTAATTCCTGACGCTGACCAATGATCTCTTCCAGGTATTCGAGCAAAGGCTCAAAGCGATCCTCCGCAGCGAGTACACACAACCAAGGGAACCCTGTATTTGCGGACATCAGCATGTCCTCTCTTGCAGAAAAATATCCCTCACCCAAAGAGCAGGGAGCAATAACGATTATAGTTCTGGTATGGAATTTTACGCATGCCTATGGGATCTGATAAGGCACTTCAGTAATGACGACGCCGGGTGTGGAAAGTAATTCACGCCGTAGCATTTCCGCGGTTTGCATGTGAAGTATATTGTGCAGCTTATTTTCGGGAACAAAGTGCGGCACCACAATCGTAATTGTTTCATTCGACTGCCGGCTGGAGAGAATTTCCTCGATGTAATCCAACAGTGGCTCCAGGAAGAGGCGATACGGGGAATCCACAATAACAAGACGGTTGCCCCGCCCCCACCGCTCCCATTTCTTGCGGACTTTCTCCGTATCCTCGGGCTCCAGAGCGATATGCACGGCTGTGATATCTTCCGACAAAATGCGTGCGTATCGCAGGGCAGCCAGCGTGCCCTGATTTACATTGCTGATGGGAACAATCACCCGGTGGCGCACATTATAGGGCGGCGGCTCGCCATAGTTCTGGACCGAAAGATTCCTGGAAACACTGACGTAATGGCGATTGATCCACAATAGAACGCTGATAAAAATGGGCGTGAGAACCAGAATGATCCACGCGCCATCCACAAACTTGGTTACGATAAAGACAACCATAACAACAGCCGTACAAACTGCCCCAACACCGTTGGCGACCATTTTCAACAGCCATTTTCTGTCATAGCTCAGCGGTTCTGCCGATGTCGCGGAAGAGCTTTCTTCTCTTGATTGACCTATCCGCCTCCAACGACGCGCCATTCCTATTTGGGCAAGCGTGAAGCATAGGAACACACCAATCGCGTACAGCGGGATCAGGCGGGTGACACTTGCCTGAAAAAGAATAACCAGTATAGATGACGCCAGCCCCAGTGCGATAATGCCATACGAATACACAAGCCGGCTGCCTCTATAGTTTAATTGGCGCGGTAAAAAACCATCACTGGCAAGCTTTGCGCTCAACCGCGGAAAGCCAGCAAAGGAAGTGTTGGCAGCAAGAATCAAAATGAACGTGGTCCCGGCGATGGCAAGTAGATAAAACAGTCCCTGCCCCTCATAAACGGTACGCGCCATCTGCGAAATAACAGTTTCTTTCTCTGAGGGTACCGCTTGAATTTCACGAGCAATGAACGAAATTCCTAAAAACAATACACTCAAAATAAGAGCCAGCCAGGTAAGGGTAGCGGCTGCGTTTCGACTACGTGGTTCTTTGAAAGCAGTAATACCGTTGGAAATCGCTTCTACGCCTGTAAGAGCTGTAGTTCCACTGGAAAACGCATGCAAAATCAGGAACAAAGTAATCCCGGACACTTGTTCACCGACATGTTCGATCTCTGGTGGATTGACAACCGTTCCCAAGGATCCCGTGAGCATACGGAATAGTCCGGTGATGATCGTAACCAGCATGATGACTATAAAGAAATAACTGGGGATGGCAAATGCCATGCCTGACTCACGTACGCCTCGCAAATTGACGATTGTAATCAGTGCCACAAATCCCACACAAAGAGGAACACGATAATCATAGATGCCAGGGAAAGCAGACACGATCTGCGCCACGCCAGACGAAATGGATACGGACACTCCCAGAACATAATCCATCAACAGGACCGATGCAGCAGCCAGTGCAGGGAACTTACCAAGATTATCATAAGCCACAATATAGGCCCCGCCTCCGCCCGGATAGGCATGGATAATCTGTCGGTAAGAAACAACCACAATAAACAGCAGAGCTACAATGACAATAGAGATCGGGAAGACATAGCCAAAGGCGAGTGTCCCTGCCGCGGCGAGAATGACAAGCATTTCCTGGGTGGCATAGGCAGTAGAGGACAACGCGTCGGAGGCAAAGACAGCCAAGCCAACCGCCTTGCCGATGGTTTCATGCGCGGCGTCCGCTGTGAGAAGGGGACGACCGATCAGAAACTGACTGATATTTCGAGAGGGTTTAATCTCTGTTGTGCGATGTATTAGGGACGTATCCTGATTGTCGGTAGGGTCGATCATAGAAATGGAAATAAATCCTTATGATTGCAAGTCTGTATTATAAGCTGAATTCATTTATTAAATACACAAAATCTTCCGTCCAGCGTTTCGGCTCTGCCAGTCAGCCATTGTCCTCTACATATTGGTTAACGAGGATTTTACGGACTCGTTCCAGCATTTCATAAATGGAACGACCCGGCAAAAACAACCTCTTAGACCCGCTGCGCTACCTTTGCCTGCATCAGGGGAATCTGTAAATAGAACGTGCTACCTTTACCCAGCTCACTCTCCACCCATGCGTTTCCGCCGTGGCGCTCGGCGATGGATCTAACGATCGCCAGCCCCAGCCCTGTCCCGCGCTGTGACAGTGCTTCGCGGTTTGTGCCGCGATAAAACTTTTCGAACAGCCGCGGCAGATCATTCTTCGGAATCCCAATGCCGCTATCCTGCACGGCAAAGGTCAGCTCGGAGGGAGTGGTCTGAAGACGAATCGTCACCTCACCCTCCTGAGGGGTGTATTTGAGCGCGTTTTCCACGAGGTTATACAACGCCTGGTGCAACAGGGCACCATCCGCCTCAACGGCATGCGGCAGGTCTCTTGGGATTTCAACGCCAATCGAAATTCCTTTTTCCTTTGCCTGCATTTGAAGTGACCCTGTGACGCGCTCGAGGATATCCAGTACCGGGATATTTTCCACCTGCAAGCCCACGCCAAACTCAATCCGACCGAGATCGAGCAGGTTATTGACGAGCTTCGCCATATTGTCCACGCCCTGCACGATCATACGTGCGTAGTTCTTTTGCTGCTCGTTCAGATCGCCCGCCATCTCAAGCATGGTGGCATAGCCGCGCATCAGGGTCAGCGGCGACCGCAGATCGTGACTCACCGTCGAGACAAAATCGGACTTTAACGTGTCGATCTCTTTGAGCTGGGTAACATCACGCAGAATGCAGACTCTTCCCACCGTCTTGCCTTCGGTGAGCATGGGGGATGCCATGGCGAGGTACGTCTTTCCGTCTGACATACTGATCTCTGCCGAATGTCGTTCCGTAGCAGACTCCTGGAGTAGTTCCCTCAATCCATCGTTGTGGATGGTTTTTTCAAAATCGGGTCGTTCTCCGCGCCGGATGGTGACTCCGAATACGTGTCCCGCTGCCGGGTTTGCCAGAATCAACCGGTTTGAGGCGTCGGTCACCAGGACGGGGTCTGGCGTGGAATTGAGGATCGCCTCCAACTGGCGGCGGCTCAATTCCACCGTCAGAAATAGGCGGATGTTTGCCACAGCCAGCGATGCCTGGCTGGCAAGCGTGCTGATGAAACGCAAATCAGCATCAGAGAAGGCGCGCTGTTTGTTGTAAGCCGCCCATAACACACCATAGTAGCGATTCTCGTGCCGCAGTGCCAGCGCGATCAGAGATTCAGGGTAAGGCAGGTTCGGGTCCAGCACCAAGCCGCGGTTCCGAGAGACCGTCGCCATCACGATCCGCTCCTGCTCCTCGGCGAGGGCGAGGATTTGTTGATCCAGATGCATATACACGTCCTGCTCTTCCCCGTCTGCAAAACGGACGGGCGTCTCTACAGGCGTGGGCAACATCTCGCGCAGGAGGATAATGCGCGCCGAGCTGGCGCCATTTGCCACAACCGCTTCGAGCACAGGCTGGAGCGCCTCCGCCAGGGTGAGGCT
>DATFHE010000393.1:0-9025 GCA_035248745.1 Anaerolineales bacterium
CAAATGTCCTTCCCAATAGGGTTCTCCCACATCCTAAATAGGGATTTTCACTATTGCTCTTCGAAGCCGCTAGCGACATGATAGTAGAAATCGGGTTGTCCCCTTCAAAAAGGAGTGAACTGATGGCAAAAGATACCCTGATCGAGGAAATCCATCACGACCGGAAAGACGTGAGGCATACATTTAAGGATATTCGGGATGCTTTGGAAAAGGCAGCTACGCAGGAAGATTTGACAGAATTGTATAAGCAAACGGTGTATATGATCCTGATGACCCATTCCTCTCCCGTGAATGAAAAAGACCGGGAAATGAAAAGAAGGCGCGAAACGACCGAACGGGAATTCGCACGGACCGTCCGCGCGATCAATCGGCAGGCAAAAAAGATCGGTTTTGAAGCAGACTACAGTGACGATTGGGAAAATATCGCCACGAATGGATATGAAACGGAAGGGGCGAACCTGGAAGCGCAAAGAGCAGTGGGCATCGTCCGAGAATAAATAATGTATTGTTTAGGTTAAAAAAGAGCCAGTCTATGACTGGCTCTTTTCAATTCTCATAGTTCAGAAAGACCGGTATAATTTATAGTTACACGCAGTAAATCTTGCAATACCGTTACAGTTGACGATTTTGATAGGTGGTAGTACTCTAGTACCGCCCGTGCTATACTCCCGATAGAGGAGTTTCTATGCTAGACCCAATCCAAATCCCCATCCTATTAAAAGCGATTGATTTTGTCTTTGACGAAGGGCACAAGCTTCTGGATGAGCGCCGTGAACGGCGAAAAACGAGCACAGCGGGTGCCGCGGGTGCCGCGAGTGCAGCGAGCGTGCCCGCGCAAACCGGCGACACCCCCGAATCTACTTCGACAAAGACCCAGGAAAGCAGTGAGATTAAGCAGGATTTGCTTAACTCCAAGATCGATGAAATCCTGTGGAAAAACCATGAAGCGGAGGTCCAGCATCTGGTGCGGCTGCTGGAAACCTACTCGCGCAACTATCACCTCGCCAGCGAACAATATGCCAAGTGGGGCGACGCACTCGTACCACCCATTATCGTCCACAACATGACCCAGGCGGAGAATGCAATGGCAGAAACACTGAAAAAACTTGAAGACGTTTTATCGAACGTCTACAAGAAGGACATTACCCCAAATCAATAAAAGACAAGGTACGGTATGGACAAGGAAGAAATTACTCATCTCGAAAGGATGATTTCTTTACACAAGAAGAATTTGTACATCCTCGAGGAAATGCTGGCAACCTATGGCGCCGATCAGCCTCTTCATCTGGTCAACAGCGTGACGATGGAAAAGGAGGCGATTGCCAGGTACAGCAAACAGATCGAAAGCGCTACCACAGATACAAAGCAAGCCGAAAAATCCAGTATTCTGGCAAGCCTGCCGCGCCGTCCGTATTTTGTCGGGCGGGAGGAAGAAATAACGACGATTTTGCAATCCCTCCAGCCGAACAGCCGGACATTTATCGTTGGTATCGAGGGGATTGGTGGCGTCGGGAAGTCTACCCTCGCCACTGAGGTAAGCTACCGTTGTATCGAGAACGATCTCTTCGAATCGGTGATTTGGATTTCTGCCAAAGAATCGGTGCTCACCCTGCACGGCATCGAACCGATCATCCCCGAAGCGAAAACGCTGTCTGACATTCTAATCACCATCGGCAGCAGTCTGGGAAATCCCACCATTGGGAATCTTTCGATACAGGACCAGATCAAACGGGCTTACAACCTCCTCGCTCGCCAAACGACTCTGCTGGTCCTCGACAATTTCGAATCGCTCTCAAAAAATGAACAGCGCGATGTTCTCGATTTTCTGCGTCGCTCTCCCATCACCCTGAAAGTTGCGATCACCTCCCGTGAGCGGGTATCTGAAGGACAGATCATCCGTTTGCAGGGTTTATCGTTCGAAGAGAGCAACGCCCTGCTCGAATGGGACGCCCAGCAAAAGAACATCCACCTGACAAAAGATCAGAACAAATATCTCGTGGAATTGACAGGCGGACTGCCTCTCGCCCTCCTGTGGGTACAGGGACAGATCGCCGTCCTCGGCTATTCGGTTACCCAGGTGCTGGACAAACTGAGCCTGGATACAGACATCCCCATCCTGCAATACTGCTTCAACCACAGCTGGAATTTGCTGCGCCACAACAACGAGAAAAAGATTTTGTTTGTCCTGGCGCTCCAGCCGGAAGCTGTTTCGAGGATAGCTCTTAAGGAAATCGCCGGCATCGAAGACGCCGACAGCTTCGATACCTCCATCAGCGACCTGTTACAGCTCTCGCTGATCGATCACGAACCAGACCGGGACTACTTCAGTATTCTGCCCCTCACGCGCCGCTTCGTCCGCACGCAGTTTGCCGGAGATCGAAAGTTCATCAAGCAGGCAGAGTTGAAGATCGCTCAGTATTATGCAAAGCTCCTGGCGCAGAAAAGTGGTTTCAAGGAATGGCGCGGCTACGACGATCTGCTGCTGGACCGCAACAATATCCTGAGCGTCGCGCAGTGGTGCTATAAATCCGTGCAGCGAAAACAGAACAGTTCCGCTTCCCTGACGAAGCAAACCCGCAATATCGCCGAGATTCTCGTGCAGATTGGCATTCAGCTTGGCAGCGTGCTCTGGCAGCGCGCCTTCTGGTACGACCGCATGACGCTCGCCCACGCCGCGTTGAGCGCCGCCAAGCTGCTCGAAGACTGGAAATCGGTCAGCACGTTTGCCCGGAATATCTCCTGGATCTATTTCTACCAGGGCGACTACCTGAGAGCCTTGCGCTGGTCAGAGGAGTCGCTGCTGGCAACCACAAAAACAGAAGATGACCTGCTGATCGCCGCCGCAAAGCGGTCTCTCGGCACTGTGGAATTGCGCCTCGGTAACTTTGAACGCTCCGAAACCCTATTAAAGGATGTGCTGCAGACGACTGAGACATACGCGAATGATGATTATGGTATCTACAGCAAGGGGTTTGCACAATACGGGCTGGGCGACCTGGAATATGAGCGCGGAAATATTCAGGTAGCAAAGAATTGGTATCAGAAGGCCCTGGATACCTGGCAGGACCCCGTGCGCAAAGACCCTGTGAGACACGTCAGTTACGCGCTCAACGGGTTAGGATTCATAGCACTCAAGGAAAAGAACTATGAAGAAGCAAAACGCTTCTTTATGGAAGGCATCCAGTCGGCAGAGGAATTTGGCAGAGTCGATGAGCTTGCCAAAGGAAACCTTGGGCTGGCTTCCGTTTATCTGGAAACTGCCACTGACCTCAAGACCGCTCTGATATTAACCAACGATTCCATCGAGAGCTTCCAACAGCAGGGCATGCAATACGAAATCCAAAAAGCGAAAGTGCTTCAGGAAGAAATTCTGAAAGCGGACCCGCAAATACTTACTTCGCAATGATCAAGACCGATAACGAAAAAGAGATCTTCCTGCGTTCCTTTAAGAAGCTGGAAAATCAAATTCAGGTTTTACCCGTTTCTCAAACGCAAATCGAACGGATGAAGAGCCAGATTTCCGGAATCCAGAAGACTGCCGAAAATCTGGCGCTTTATGATCCTCTGACTCATGCCCTAAATACCCGGGCAGGAGAATGGCTGATTCCAAAAGAGCAGATCAAAGGGATGGCAAAGATTGATATCTACGATCTGCGGCAGGCAAATAAAGTCTATGGCGTAGCAGCGGTGGATTCAGAACTGCACAAACTCGCCTACCAGCTTATGTCCATCTTTACTCTGGACAAGGGTGATTTCGTCCGCCGCTCACCTGGCAGCGACGAGTTCCGGATCTTTTCGGTGTCAAAAACGCCTCAGGAGATTCGGCTGCTACTGACAAAATCATATCTCGATCAGGAACAGCAGTCGCTGCTGACCTGGGATTTTGGTACTGGCCGCACGGAAACCGAAGCAGAGAACAATCTACAAAAGCAGCGCAAGCTGTTCCGTCCGCTCGTCATCCGCCAAACCATTTTGGAAAGTCACTCCGAGATTCCCAGGCAACTGGAGGGGAATAATAGCCATCTAAGCTGGCATGAGTTTAATATGCCATACCAAAGCCTTGTAGATACAATCTGCTCATCCGCGGTACCCGCCAGCTTGCAGCAACAGACGACTGAGCAGATTCACGCCATTCGCAACATTGTGGAAGACATCGTCACGAAAGAGGCTCTGACAGGGACTCTCAATGCCATTGGTGCAAAGTGGTACTTGGACCGAACTTTTATCCAAAGTGTCGCCCTCACAGACATGCTGGATATGCATGAAGGAAATGCCCGCTATGGGAGTGTGGCAATCGACCAGGATCTCAAACGGTTCGCAACTCTTTTGCTAGGGCACTTCCCGCGGAAGGAAGGCTTCCTGCTCTTCCGATCGGAACGTGCCGGCGATGAATTCAAGATCGTATCGACCAAAAGCATGGCAGCAGAGCTGGAAAGCCGGATTCGCACGATTTGGCGAAGTGACCAAGGCCGCGGGTTGCTCGCATGGAATTACGGTGTCGGCAGAGATGACGCCGAAGCTCATGTGGCACTCTACAGAAATAGAGTAAAGGAAATTGAAAGCATGGAAGTGCCTGTTTCCAACGGCAAGTCAACCTTTATCATCGTCAGACCGGAGAGCGACGACTATCCGAGCCTGTTTAAGTTTTCGGAAGAGACAGCCCGGATTATCGAGGGGAGACCCATCATGGATTTACATCTGACGGTGCAGGCAATTCGAAATGTACATAATTTCTCCGAATTGCAAGGACGGCTGGAAGAGTACAGCTCGAAATTAACTCCCTTTGAAGTCAAAGTTAAGAATATCGTTCGGATGAACGTAAATAACCAGCAGGGGCGGCTGTGGCTGCTGGCAGAAAAAACCAAGGCGTTGGAATCGATCTATAACGACCTGGGCAGGATTGCGCGTGAAATGGGATATGAAAGTTATCCCTATAAATTCGAGAATTGGCTGCCACACATAAAAATTGTGGAGCTCCCCGAACACAAATCGACACAAATCAAAGATCCAACGTTTGGGGCAAACCGGCAGGCTGCATTCACCGTCCGACGCTTTGAATGGACGGTCCAACAATCCCACGACCGCTGGGAACTTTTACAGCAGTTCTCGTTTCCTCAGTAGGAAACAGTTTAATTAGATGAGGCAAAGTGGCAACTATTCTTATTGTTGACACCAACCCAGCCGACCGCCGATGGTATATTACGCTGCTGGGCAACTATGGTCATCGCCTATTGGAAGCTTCGGATGGTGCCGAAGCTTTAGCCATGGCGCAAGCGGAACTCCCTGAATTGATTATCACCGATATTCTCATGCCACATCTGGATGGCTTCAGTCTTGTGCGCCGGCTGCGGGCGGAGCCTCTGCTGGCAGGGATTCCGGTCATTTTTCAGACCGCCAACTATGATATGTCTGAGGTACACAAGCTTGCTCGGGCGAGCGGCGTACAGCACATCCTGAGAAAGGCAGCGGAACCCCTCGAGATCTTGCGGGCAGTCAACGAATCTCTGAAACGGCCAACGACACCCGGAAGGCTCCCCCAAACCGGGCAACTTCAGCGTGAGCACCTGGAGCTGCTGGCGGATAAGCTTTACCAAAAGGTCTCAGAGCTGGAAAAAGCCAACGATCGCCTTCGGAACCTCTCCCTGACCGATGCCCTGACCGGGCTAAACAACCGGCGCGGCTTTATGATCCTGGCAACCGGCCTTTTGAAGTTTGCACGACGCGCTGCCTACTCTGTGTGTCTATTGTATATAGACCTGGACAGCCTGAAATATATCAACGATACCTTTGGTCATGCCGCCGGAGATGCAGCCATCACGCAGTTTTCCCGCATCCTAACGGATACATTCCGTGATTCCGATGTGATCGGGCGGCTGGGTGGCGATGAGTTTGTGGCGATGATCGCCGATGCAACCGAAAGCGACCTCGCCAGCATTCAGACTCACCTGCAAAGCAACGTGGATGTTTACAATCTGCGGTCGGATCCCGGACAGGCACTGTCATTCAGCCTTGGTGTTATTCGCGTCGAACCCGACTCTACGATTACGATGGAAGAGTTGCTTTCAGAGGCGGATGCGGCAATGTATAAGCACAAAGTCAGCCGAAGGCGCACAGCCTGATGTAAATCAAGCCGCAGGCATTCTTTGCCTGCGGCTTTTTATATGTTTGTAATGGAAATCTATTGAGTAATCGTCCACTCTTTAAGAACCCTGAGCAATTTTTTATAACCATCCTCCTTAAACAAATCCACACACTGCCAGTGACGCAACGGCTCAGGCAGGTCACACGCCTCCAGGCGGGCAGGGATCAAGAACACTAATCCTTCGGGGAGTGAGGCTGCCTTTTCAAGTGCAATCTGAAGCTCCTCATGGCGGTAGCCACCCTGTCTGTTGAATTGTTTGGACAGACAGGCAATGACAATATCACTACTGTGAATCGCTTTGCGGATTTCATATGCCCAGTTCTGACCAGGAAGCAGTTTCTTTTGATCCAGCCAGACATCCGCTCCCTCTCTCACGAGCCGCTGGTACAAGCGGCGAACAGCCTTTTCATCCTGACGTGCATGGAGGAGAAATACCCGAAGTGGTCTTGAAAGTTTCATTGGCATATCCTTGAACACAGTACATCGAACGAGTTACAGGCGCACGAGGCATTGGATACCTGCGCGGCTTCTCACATTAGGGGAAGTGGACTTAAAAAACAATCCCCCAGCGGGGGATTTAGAGGATGATCTTAGGTGTAGTCCTAAGGTTGACCTATATCTGGGAGAAGAATTAAACCTCACCCCTACTCGTGCCGGTTTTGTTCCCACCAATCGTGAAAGTCCCAATCTTTCAGGACGAGGCGTAGCTCTTTGCTGCTGCGCAAATGAAATTTATCGAAGATATGTTGTAGATGTGCTTTCACTGTTTCAAGCGCAATCACAAGTGTCTGAGCAATCTCATAGTTCCGGTACCCAAGGCAAACCAGCGCCACAACCTCCTGCTCACGATGAGTAAGGGAGTTCCAGCGATTCTGCAATTCACTTTGAGCCACGAATTGATGTATCCCCACCTTGGTAAACTCTTCCATCACGTCTGATTCGAGGCGGCTTTGTTGTTTTGCCACGTCTTTGATGACCGCAATGAGTTCTTCATCCTGCAAGAAAACACGTGGGGATTCCGTACTGCCTCTTTCCCCCAGCAGGTAATCAATCAGGCGTCTAAGAAGGGACATGGCTGTGATTATATTAGAACAAAAGTTCTAGGTCAAGAAGGCTAACCTTACGGTCTCCTTATAATCGTTCTTCCAGTTCCAGATCTCTCTCATCCTTGATTAACGGATTATGATGCCGTTCCCGCCTGATCGACAGGAGCGGGTCCATGCCTCTCTGAATTGCGATCCCATGCAACAGCAGGCTGATCTGCGAAAGACCGAACCAGACGAGGAAAATCGTTAATATAATTGATCCCTGATCAATCCATTTGGGAGCCTTCTCCAGAATATCCGTGCCTTGCTCACGCCACCGAACGACTTTCGTTTCATAGTCTTGAATCGCAGAGAGAAAATTTTGCAGGCTGTCGCGCGTTTGGGTCAGGTCACCGCCCAACAAAAAGCCCGTATCTGCGACAAAGGTGGAAGCCTGAGCCGCCAGAACTTCCATATTTGCAATTTCCGTATCCAGGGACCGGGCAGATGCAATCAGGTCCGTCAGCATTTGATCAGGAATATTCAGCCCAACGCCGGGGATAAAATTGCTGATACCCGTGAGGACCGACTGCAGGTTTTCCAACGTAGCGCGTGCTTCGTCAATCCGGTTGCGCGCTGTTTTTAGTTCCGGTAACAATCCTTCGTCCAAGGTACTTTGAATGCGACCAAACAGACTTTCTGCGCTCTCGGATTGTTCGGCTAACTTTTCGAGCGCTGCTTCCGTCGAGTCCACAATACGCAAAGCACGCTCTAGTTCCTGCTCCGAACTCTTTAAGGTAGCCTCGGCTTGTGCAAGCTCGAGGTCGATCTGTGTTAATTGCCCTGTTACTTCGCGTGTCAGCGGACCCTTGTAATACCAGATGGCACCAATTCCCACTATGCTCGACACTAAAAAAATTGCGCTCAGCAGGATCAAGATTCCAGCGAAAATTCTTCGGACCATGACGACTCCTTAACCATAAAACTAAACCCGCGTAGGAAGTAGATCACAGCTAGCTTGTAAAGAAAAGCCCGTCCTCATTTCAGAGAAACTGGGTCATAAAATTATACGTCAATATCTCGAAACGTCCCATCAGCCAAATCTCTATATTATATATAACGAGCGATCCGGAAATTTGCTCCCCATCCAATTAGGATATATTCAGACTATAATTCGAGCATTCATGACTGGTATTGTTTAGGAGAATCGGTATGCTCGTCATTATCAGTGACATCCACCTGGGGGACGGCACGACCGCTAATTCGATCTCTCCCACCGCGTTTGAACTTTTTGCCAATCGCTTGCGTGAAACAGCCTTTTATGCTTCCTTTCGTCAGGATGGCAGCTACCGCCCAATCGACACTCTCCATATCCTATTGCTGGGCGACATCCTTGACCCGCTTCATTCCACGATTTGGTTGCATACTGTGCCCGGTGCGCCGAACTACGCCCGCCCCTGGACCGATACGAACAGCCCGGCATTTGCCCATATACTCGCCGAAACTACAAAGACGATCTTACATGTCAACCGCCAATCATTGGAGGTCTTGCGCAAGTGTGCTAATGGTCAAACCATTCTTTTGCCTCCTGCGAATGCACATCACGAACCTGACCGTTCTTCAAAAGAACGGATACCGGTCAATGTTCGCATTTACTACATGGTAGGCAACCACGACTGGTATTATCGACTGCCCGGGCGCGCGTTCGATGAGATTCGCAAAACGGTGATTGATTCTATGGGGTTATGCAACGATTCGGGTCCGTTTCCTTACGAACTTGAAGAACACCCCGCTCTGTACGAAATCTTGCGGCCCTATCAGGTCTTTGCCCGTCACGGGGACTACTTTGATAAATTTA
>DATFHE010000394.1:0-5253 GCA_035248745.1 Anaerolineales bacterium
ATTCCCTGTTTGAGTATTCTGTGCAAGCCGCGGCGTCGCTTGCGGACGCGCTGTTGAATCAGGGCAACCGGGTTGGCTTGTTGTTATATGCCTCGTATCTCTCCTGGACCTTTCCCGGCTATGGGAAGATCCAGCGGGAACGGATCCTCCACGCGCTGGCAAACGCCAGGGCTGGGGATAGCCAGGTGTTTTCGGATCTCGAACATATTCCCTCGCGCCTCTTTCCGCCAAAGTCGGAGCTCGTGCTGGTTTCGCCTTTATCCGAAGATGACCTTCAGCCGCTGGTTCATCTGCGTGCCCAGGGATATGAAGTTATGGTAGTCAGCCCGAACCCGGTTCGGTTTGAACTGTCATATTTACCCGCGAACGAAATGAATCAACTGGCGGGACGAGTCGTTCACATGGAACGAATCCTGTTATTACAAAAGATGGGCCGCGCCGGCATCCACGTGCTGGATTGGGATGTGTCGGAACCATTCGATCTTTTTGTCAAGCGACGGTTGAGCCGGTCGCCCGCGTACGCGTGGCTGCGGGCGTTTGGGAGATGATTTCTTAAACACGAAGGACACGAAGGAAAAAAGCCTTAAGTCTTAAGAACTTTGTGACCTTTGTATTTAGAATCAGGGACAATATGACGATCATCGCATTGGTGTTGAGCATTCTTTTGGGGACCATTTCGCTCGTCATCGGATATTCTCAGGGAGGAGCATCGAATTACTCAATTTGGTTTTTGTTGCTTGGAGGGGTCTGGCTCGTGGCGCATTTTCGCAAGTGGTACTGGTTCTCTTCCATTGCTCTTCTACTGATTGTTTTCGGCGCGGCGTATGGTGTGTGGCGCGAATTCCCTACGGTCTGGATGCTGCTGGGTGCACTCGGCGGACTGCTTGGTTGGGACCTCTCCGACTTTGCGCGGCGCCTGAGTTATGCTTCCCCCATGGACGACACCCGCAACATGGAACGTCTTCACCTGGAGCGTGTAGGCATCGTGGCGGGGCTGGGGTTTGGGCTGGCTATCCTCAGCCTCCTTATTCACGTGGAGCGGCTGCCGTTTGAGGTAGCGGTGGGGTTGGTGCTGTTGGCTGCGCTGGGGTTGACGCGGTTGGTGATCGGGTTAAGGAGGTTCTAATGTGCAGTTGATTAAGTCATTCTGTGGCGCCGCTCATTGAGATAAGCGGTAAAAAACGAAAGACCCGCCCCTGCACATATGCCCACGATGACCATGATAAAAGTGAGGATAATCGTCTGCATCCACTCATCGGCTTGAATGGGTCCTAGATGAGGAATCACAACAATAAACAATATCCCTTGAAGCAAACCCAGAACTCCTCCGGCCACTGTGGCTTCCACAAGTCGCTGCGAAGATTTTTCACTCCGGGAACGAGCCACACAGAGATTCCCCACACGTAAGGCAATTAACCATGCCATAGGCGTGACGCAGATCACGCCCGGATAGCCTGCCCATGATACAAGAACCACCATTGCGAGCCATAGGATAAACTGGCGAAGTGGAGTTTCAAAAACAACCCGAAGATCGAGACCGTTCGAGGGAGGAGAGGAGATCGTCATTCTTTTGTCCTTAGGTGTTACGGATCGCGATTGCAATCGCTTCGTTAACTCCAAAATGCTGCTCAAGGAAGGCTAAAATCGCCAGCGCCGATTCGCGATTCTTTTCATATCCCTGCATCCATATACTCACTCGAGTTGCTAATTCTGGAAAGCGCTGTTCGAATCGCCGCTCGTTGACGAATGGATCGCGATGTACCTCCTTTGCTTCGTCGGTATATTCCACTAATTCCAGGCATCGGTCTACGGCGTAACCCTGAATAAAACGCGTGGCAGAAAGTTTCTCGCCGCGTTTGTCACGGTTTAATCCCACATAGAGGTTTGTCAATGCTTCGCCCAGGAGCCATTCCTTCGTACGCCTGTCATGAGGCGCAGGCTTAGAAATCGGCAGGCTGACCGTATCCGGAGCGTCTTTCCGCTTCCAGACAAGGCGTCCAGTGGCAAAGGGAATGTTCTCGAGCTCGTCGAGCTCAAACACGGCAAATTCGCAGAAAACTCTGTCTGCAAAGAGGAGCTTATAACCATCCTCTGTATTGAGAAAACTATAAACTACTGGATGGACATCACTCAGCCATTGAAGAGAATCGAGATAAGCGCGTTTGTACCCCTCTTCCACGATGACAAAGAAATCCAGATCAGAATATTGATCCAGGCGGTCCAGTTCCATGCCAACGGAACCCAGTCCAATCAACGCCAGAGCGTGCTCGCTGCGCGCCAGGGAGTGTCCGATATCATCGAGTCGTTTCAGGAGAGATTGTGCGTTCATACGGAATGTGATTATCCATCTTATTCTTGTGCCACTGTAGCCAACTGATCGAGTTCTTTTTCATAGATGGGACGTAGCAACCGTGCTGTAAGCCACCCCTGAATTTTGCCAGGAATGCCTTCAGGGATAGTCGTCGTTGTCGTAATGGTCACAAAAGCTTCCTGTCCATTGGAGCGCGGGTCAACGTTAAATGTGGTGGCAGCACCTGTATTCCCATCGGTTTCGACAAGGGTACGTCCCGGTTCTGGTTCCGTAATCACAGAATGGAATGACTGAATTCTCCCCATAAGCTGCATTTGAAAATTGATAACCGTTCCCGACCCGTATCCACCTTTTTCCACATCCAGGGAAACAAAATAAGGTTTGGGCAGAATACGTGGATGCCCATTGCGATAGTCTGCGATGAGGTCGTAAACTTTACCAGCAGGTGCAGAGATGAGTTTCGATGCAGAAATCGTATGTTTTGCCATAGGTTTGCCTCCAACAAAATGCTCTAAAATCTTTTCAACCATTCCTGTGTTTCTCCCGGATGGCTGAACCGCATCAATGCCAAATGTTTATGTTCGGGTTGAGACAATAGCAGCGGGATTTCCCGCTTTCTTCTCCAGTACGTTTTGAACAACCAGTGATAAAGCGATTCTGTTGACCATAACTTAAAGTGCGCCAAGAGAGGTTCGCGATTCGTTCCCCAGAGCAGTTCCTGAGTCCACCAGCGCTTGAAGGTGCGGCGGGTGAGTTGCCACAAGACAGTCCACAGCGGGTAATCGAGCCATAGGACGGCTTCTGCTTTGTGCCAGATTAAGTCTCGCACGACGTGATAATTCCCTGCAACGATCCACCGCTCGGCTTCCGTCGCTTTTTCCACCCGAGTACGAAAAACCTCAAGCGGCGCGGCTTGCCAATTTGGTTCCCAGTGGAGGGCATCCAGTTCAATGTAGTTCAAGTCAAAGCGTCGCGCCAGGGTTTCTGCAAGCGTAGATTTTCCCGAGCTTGTGACACCGACGACAACCACGCGCTGGTAGGGAAATGAGGGCAAGCTAGCTCCCGTGCAAGACTATCTCACATAAATCGGATTACTAAAGATCCAGCCCCGTTTGCGGCCGAGATAGCTGCGCCAGACTTCCACCCGATACGCGCCGGGCTCGGTGGCGCTGTAGGCGCAGGCTTGCGAATCCTTCCAGGCGCTGATCATTTTTCCGTCTTTGATCAGGCGGATCTCGGCGGGCTGAGGCAGATGCGCCTGTAACGTCACGCCGCGGCGGGAAGAGATTTCATCACCCATAATGGCGGAGTGCTCCAGTCCCCTCGCTTTGAATGTGAAACCGCGAGTCGGCGCCGGGAGGTCATACGCCACAAAACAATGCCCGGCAGCAAGGGCATCGTAGATCATCCTTTTGTCCGTGGGAACATCGCCAGTCAGTGGTTCAGAGATAAGTATATGTGTATTTACCGTACGGAAATGAAACTGGTAAGGGAAGATGACGCGATGAAGCGGCCCCATGTGCATGTCCAGGGCATGCGCATCCGAACCGCCAAGGGCAACGACACGCCGTCCTTCTGCTAAAAGATCGTCCCAGCGTTGGAGCGTCTCACGGATGGGAGCGTACCCAATGAATTGGGGGAAGAAGGCATAAAACGCCCCATGCAATTTGGTTGGTACCACCGTCTTGAGC
Organism: Anaerolineales bacterium; assembly: GCA_035248745.1. Taxonomy (GTDB): domain Bacteria; phylum Chloroflexota; class Anaerolineae; order Anaerolineales; family Villigracilaceae; genus Defluviilinea. The sequence continues at coordinate 4,003 of DATFHE010000394.1, forward strand.
TCACTCAGCCCATTCCAAAGCTCGATTCCGGTATAGCCATGTACCTCCCAGGCTTCCCAGGATATGTCTGTTTCGTTGAAGGTGGCAGCCTCGGGGTCGTTCGGATGCGCAATAAACGATAAGCCGCCTGCCTCGGCGACTCGGTTAATCAGTGTTTGCGGGTCATCTGCCAGCGTAGCGACGTCTCGCTGGCTGTTGAATACCAGGAGGTGATTCTTTTGCGGAACCCGGTCCTGGTCGTGGACTTCCTGTCCCACCAGGAGCAGGACACGCTGGCGTCCGACCCGGTAATATCCTTCCATACCCTGCACCAGCACGTTGTGATCGGTCACGATGACCGCGTCCAACCCCGTTTTGATGGCGGCTTCCGCGATCTCCTTGTGGGTGCCTGTCCCATCCGAATAGCGCGTGTGCATGTGGAGGTTGACGACGATTTCATGCATGGTGGTTAACGTAGACGAGTATACAGGTACACAAGGAGACACGTGTGTACTTATCTACCTCGTTTGACTCTTTTCCTTTACAACAGGTATAATTTGCCCGCTTATTTCAAGGAGGCACGTCGTACATGGTTAACTATCTAAATATCGCGCTGATTATAATCTCGGTCCTGCTCATCCTGAGTGTGATCATGCAGAGCAAGGGTGCAGGCTTGGGCGGGCTGACAGGCGCCGACACCGGCAGTATTTTCACTGCCCGACGCGGCGTCGAGCGCACATTATTCTGGGTCACCATTGTTTTGAGCGTTATATTCTTTGCTTTGGTCATAACGCTGCTGCTGATTTCCTAGTTCAAGGGATTGCTTCCGAAAGGCCGTTTGATCCGCGCGGCTCTGTCTGCGGGGTGAACGCGCCTTTCTTTTTGTCTATGAAACAATTACGCTGGCAGATTTTAGTCGTCCTCGTTACGCTGGGCATTGTAGCTGTGCTGCTATTCAGCCAGCAGTCTCCGACTATTACAGGACCGATTCTCCCACAGCCCGAACAGGGAGGTGTCTATACGGAAGGATTGGTCGGCTCATTGGGGCGGCTCAATCCCTTGCTGGACTGGAATAACGTCGCCGACCGCTCTGTCGACCGTCTGTTGTTCACGGGTCTCATCCGTTTCAATGAACGCGGTTTGCCGGAAGCGGATCTGGCAGAGGCGTGGGGCGTGGCACAGGACGGCACCGTCTATAACTTTTCGATCCGGCAGAACGCGGTCTGGCACGACGGCACTCCGGTCACGAGCGATGACGTGATGTTCACCATC
>DATFHE010000395.1:0-7536 GCA_035248745.1 Anaerolineales bacterium
ACGGGAAGCAGGCGGGTCGTCTCATCGGCGCGGATGCGACGCAGGACCTCCAGACCGTCGATCTTGGGCAATTTCAGGTCCAACAATACGACCTGTGGCAAGTCATGGATGTCACGGTCCGCATAGGCGCCGTTGCCAAACAAAAAATCCAATGCCTCCGCGCCATCCCGCACGACCACCAGCTCATTCCCAATATTGTTTTTTTTGAGCGCCCGCAGGGTGAGCGCCTCATCGTCAGGATTGTCTTCTACCAGTAGAATCATCTTTCGTTCCATCCTTCCTCCATCACAAAGTAAAGAAAAATGTCGTGCCCTTTCCTTCCGCGCTGTCCGCCCAGATTTGCCCGCCGTGGATGGAAATAATCCGGTGCACCGTTGCCAGTCCCACGCCAGTCCCGGGGAATTCACTCACCGAATGGAGCCGTTGAAAAACGCCAAAGAGCTTGTCCGCGTAAGCCATGTCGAAGCCTACGCCATTGTCACGTACATAAAACGTGCGTTCCTTCACGTGGTTTTTTTGACCGAATTCGATCACAGGCTGTTCGTTTTTGGAGGTGAACTTCCAGGCATTGCTCAGCAAATTTTCCAGCACGATATGCATGAGATGAGGATCTGCCTCCACCATCAGGTCCGGTGTCACAGAAAAGGTTAACTGTCTCTCCGGCTGGCTTTCCTGCAAACTCTCCACGATCTCTTCCGCTATTTTACTGAGGTTGATAAATTTTGGCTGGAGGGCTGTACGCGTGACGCGCGACAGGTTCAGCAGATCGTCGATCAATACCGCCATACGCTGTGCCGAGGCGCGCACTCGTTCCAGGTGGCTGCGAGCGTCGGCAGGCAGCTGGTCCCCGTAGTCTTCCAATACGACCTGACTAAACCCGTCGATGCTGCGCAGGGGCGCGCGTAAATCGTGCGAAACGGAATAGCTAAAGGCTTCCAGTTCCTTGTTGGCGGCTTCGAGTTGTGCCGCACGTTGCTTAAGGTCCTCATTCAGTTTCTGGACGTCCTCTTCCATGCGTCTACGCTGGGTCACATCGCGGATCGCTGCGCTGACAAGTAAGCCCTCTTCCGTTTCCAGCGGGCTGAGGCTGATCTCTACGGGGAATTCCGTCCCGTTTTTCCGCAGCCCGAACAAATCCAGCCCAACGCCCATGGGGCGGGCGGGATGTTCCCCGTAATACCCTTGGCGGTGTTTGGCATGTTTTCTGCGGAAGCGCTTTGGCACCAGCACTTCGACCGGCTGACCGACAAGCTCAACCCTATCGTACCCGAACAGCTTTTCTGTCTGCGAATTGACCAGCTGAATCGTTCCCTCTGGATCCACCACAACCATAGAATCCGGAGCAGATTCGAGCAAGCCGCGGAACTTTTCCTCTGCGCGTTTGCGTTCCGTGATATCGCGAATCGCTGCGATGATCAAGCTATCCTCTTCACTCTCCATGGGGCTGAGGCTGATCTCCACGGGGAATTCCGTCTGATCCTTGCGCAAGGCATATAGTTCCAGATCGGCTCCCATCGGGCGGAGGCGCGGGCTTTTCCCGTATTGCCCTCGGTGGAACGGATGAATATCCTTAAAGCGCGCAGGCACCAGCATCTCTACCCGGTGCCCCACCACCTCTTCCCGGCTATATCGGAAAAGTTTTTCCATTTGCGCATTGACCATGACGATCGTCCCGTCCTGTGCAACGATCACCATACCATCAGGAGCGGCTTCGAGCAGCCCGCGAAATCTCTTTTCGTTTTGTGCCTGCCTCACTGCATCCTGTACTACTGCCTCCTGTTCGCGGATCAATTGCTGCTTGGTTTCCAGATATGCTTCCCCAATTCCATTCAAGGCAATATCGATCCATGCATCCATACCTTGCATGGCAGATAAAAGGAGTTCGGTAGAGTGTCCGTAGGTGTTTACCAGACTCGGCATCATGACTCTGCGGAATACGCTAATGAGTTCAAACCAGGCTCGAAAACTCAGCCCACCGCGGGCATAGTTCATCCCTTGCTGCTGAAGGTTCGTGAGGTAGGGCGCCCAATCCTGATGTAGTATTGCATTGCGCTGGATTTCCACGTTCCTGGCTCGCTGCTCTTCCGTGGGCTGGGCTACCGGGTTTTGCAGAATAAACTTAAATTCCGGATGCTCGCGCGCCATCTCTGCAATCTGGGCATTGATTTCTTCACGGTGCGCCTCATACACCCTCCAATAATCGTGCAAGCCCTGTTGTTCTTCGGGGCTAAGTTGAGGGATCTTAACTTTAGGTGGCGAGGCGTCCATACCGTATCCGTTTTGCGCACTCTATAAATGGTGTTTGGATAAGGGCTTTACACTGCCTGCCCTTGGGGAGATCGTCTGAACAACAAGGTGGGGAAACGTCTTCCTAGATGCAGGAACCGTTTCGACGTGTTGTGCTTCACTGAATACGTGACTTTCCTGACCTGGCACATTTCTGCTTAAACAGATTAAACACAGCCTTCTTAAGATCTGGACTCTGAAGTATGAAGTTGTAGAGTGGCTGGGGTGAAAGGTTCGATGAAAATATCGAGAATAAAAACTGGATAAGTTCTATCCGATTTCCATGGTTATACTACAACCTTCCTTAAAAAAAATCAAGGGTACTTAGTTGCAGGGAGGTTACACGCGACCCATTCTAATAATGCTTCTCGATTCCCCCGAATCCATATTGTTTATTCTTCTCGGTCATTTTGATGAAATATCGCAAACGTTTTTTGAACTCCTCTGGCCTTTTCCTCGCCCCATCGATAAAACCGATCCGAATCCGCTTGTAGGCATCTGAAAACTTCTGGAAGTGTTTCCAGGCTTCCTTATTTGCCTGGATCTCCTTCAGGATATCCTTTGGCACGTTGAATTTTTCCTCTAAGGTGTCGCCGAGCGTTTCACGCACCTCTTTGATCACCTTGTGTTGTTTGAGCAGTTTTCGCAGCCTCTCTTTATTAGCAGGGGAATATTTGCTTTTCGGCTTGCGAGGCGAGAAGCGCTGCACGCTGCGCTCCTCATCTAATGACTTGACAATACTGTCAATCCAGCCGAAGCAAAGTGCCTCTTCAACGGCATCGTTGTACTCAATACGCGGCTTACCGGTTGCCTTTTTATAGTAAACCAGCCAGATTTCCCTTTCTGTCTTGTAATGCTTGCGCAGCCAGGCACGCCATTTCTTGGGGTCTGTTACGTGAAGGGTTTTTGTGATCTCCATCGGTCAACCGCTCCTCAACTGTAAGGCTATTTTCGTCTTACATCCAGAACTGCAATCTTCGTCGAATGGTTGAACGGCATCGGATCAGTGACCGGTTTGACAACGCGTGTCTCAGGAAAACCGCTGAAATCTTCCGGTACAGGAATCAATTCCCTGATCTTTAAGTAACCATCTTTACAAAGCGTCTCCAGCGTGCGCATATAGTCCTGCCCGCTGACGTATAGCGCGTTATTGATCGTGACCAGTGTCCCGCCATCGTTAATCAACGGACGAACTTTGTTGATCAGGCGCGCGCTTTCGTGGACCTGGTTCACTTTGCCTTTCGAAGTGGTGGAAAAGAAGGGGGGATCGATGATGACACAGTCAAAGGTCTCGTTTGTGCGTTTGAAGTTTCCTGCCAGTGTAAAGAAATCTGTGGCGATGAAATCCTGCCTGTGGATGGGGAAGCCGTTTAGAGTGTAAGATGTTTTGGCGACATTCAGGAATTGACGGTTGAGGTCATGCTGCACTACGCGCTTTGCGCCGCCTGCCAGTGCTGCGATGCCGAGACTGCCCGTATAGGCAAAAGTATTCAGAACGGTCTTACCGTGCATATTTTCAATCAACCACTTTCGCAGATTGCGCGTGTCGAGATAAAAGCTGGCGTCGCGGTTCATCGTCAAGTCAATGGAGTACCAGATGTTGTGTTCTTTGATTCTTGTATCAGGTGTTTCGCCGAAGAGCAATTGTCCACGTCGTTCTTCTTGCGATTGCGAATTTCGTGTCTTGACAACTCCTGCGCGTAGCCATGGTAGCTGGTTTTGCAGGAATTGCGCGGCATGTTCAGCGATCAATTTGCCTTGTGTAGAATCATCTGCATAGTTGTGGAGTAAAAGCGTGGAAGCATATAGATCGACGACGAGTTTTGGCTCACCTTCGGTAAAGCCGTTGAAGAGGCGGAAAGCGGATTCATGCCGCGCATCGAATAAGGACGCGCGTGCTTCAAGTGCTTTTTCGATTAATAAAATAACAGTGGGATAACTCATCGCTCTGCAAAACTCAAAATTTGGCAGGTCGACAACCCGCCCTACAAATGCTTTTCCAGCCAGATATGAATCACCTCTAACGACTCCATGCTAACGTTATGTCCCATAGGAAATTCGTGGTATTCCAAATCGACGCCTAATTGTTGCAAACGGTCGCGGCTGGCGCGGTCCCACGCCACAGGAAGCACTGTATCCTGATCGCCATGTGTCAGGAGGAAGGGCTTTCCCTTAACGCCAGCTTCGTCGATTTCCAGATCCACATGATTAGGAATATAGCCCGATTGCGCAATGACACCTGCGACCCGGGATGGATGTGTCAGCGTGTAGCACATGGACAGGATACTGCCCTGGCTGAACCCGAGCAGAAACAGCTTTTGCGGATCAACAGGGTAATGGGCAAGAATTTCATCGATAAAATGATCAATCGTCTCCAGCGCAGCCAGCACTTGGTCTGGTTCGGGTCTGCCGATCACGCGGACGCGGTACCATTCGTAGGAACCGGGTCCCAGCAGGAGAGGCGCGCGTGGGCTGATCCAGAGCAGTCCCTCCGGGAGATGGGGAGCCAATCCGATCAGATCTTCTTCGTTGCTGCCACGTCCGTGTAGGGCAAGGATCGTTGGATAACGTGAGTCTACATCTGTGGGTTGAGCTGAAGACGGAAGTTCAACTTTGTGAAGTAAAGATAAGGGGTAGGATGACATGAACGTATGATCTCCTTTGTTGAGACCTTGGATCCGCTATTCCGGAAGGGCGGTCACGGAGACCCCCGCCGATCATACTGTACCAGACACATCTGTAACTTTTGTGATGTATGACACAAAAGAAATGGTGTAAGAATCGTAATCTCCAGGCGTCCAGAAATACAATTGTTTATCCACAGGACCACACCGCTAGGTGCATTAAGGATGAATGAGAATTTGTACCCTGCATTGTACCCTTAACCTTTTTGCGGTACACTCTTTTAAAATCGCTCAAAGCAGTTAGTATGAGGTGACTTATGTCTGCAACCGAATTATCACCGCAAGGCGCTGACGGCAAACTTGTGCCTCTACGCAACGACAACGATGCAAAGAAGGCGCGCCTAACCGCCATGGCAAGGGCCTCCACTGATCTTTACGGCACAATCGGCTGGGGCATTGGTCTGCTGATCACTCTTCTTATTTCGACTCCTGTCATCTGGTTTCTGACGACGAACGCCTCCCGCTCCAACCGTGAGTCGGTTCTGGCACTGGGCATTGCCATCGCCTGGTGGTTTAATCCGCTTTCGCTGGGAGCGCTGGGCTATGTGCTCAGCAATATTCGTGCCTGGCGATTGTGGACAGCGATCGGGGTAGTGGTATGGGCGGTCATAAATACACTGGTTTCCATGGCGATCGTTTCCACGAATGCCCGCATCATGGTCATCAATGGCTTGATCGTCCTCGGTTATATCCTCCTTGCGTTATTATTCCTTTATATTCAGCTGCGTGTCTTTATCTGGGCAGCTTCCGGGAAACCGCTGCGCTTCTTCCTCGGCATCATCGGATGGGCTGCGTTCAATGGTCTCATCTACTGGGCGATTGTTAGCCCCGAAGTATTGAATATCGTTCTCGTTGTACTCAGTCTGGCTTTCCGCGTCGTTTTCATCCTTTTTATGGCGATCATTCAGTTTGTCGCCATTTTCTGGTTTATGGCCCGTTCGCGGGTGGAAGTCATTCGTCCTGGCGACCCCAAGCAGGTTACCTTCGATGATTACAAGGGTCAGCCAAACCTGATCAAAATGGTGCGCCAGTGGATCTCGCTTCTTTCTGACCGTACCAAGTTCCAAAAAATGGGTGGTCAGTTTATCAATGGGTTGCTATTGTATGGGGAACCCGGCACCGGTAAAACGCTGTTAGCCAAGGCGATGGCAGGCGAAGCAGGAATTGCATTCATCTCGATCGAAGGCTCGGGCTTCCGAGCAATGTTCTGGGGTGTGGATGTACTCAAGATGATCGCTTTCATCAACCGGGCGCGTAAACTCGCACGTGAATATGGAGCGTGCATTGCTTACATTGATGAAATCGATGCAGTAGGGATGTCGCGTGGCGGTGTGATGGGCGGACAGGGCGGCGTTGGTATGGGGATGGGTGGCATGATGGGTGCCGGCACAGGTGCACTGACCCGCCTGCTCTACGAAATGGATGGTATCAATGAGCTCTCGCGCTGGGAGAAGCTGCGGGCACGCTGGTACCAGTTCCGCAAGAAGCCGATGCCTCCGCGTGACTGGCATATCCTCTTCATGGGGTCCACGAACCGGCCGGATGTGCTCGACCCCGCGCTGACTCGCCCGGGTCGCTTTGACCGGACAGTTGTGGTCAACAAGCCCGACCGCGGTGGCCGCCGTGAGATGGTGAAATACTATCTTAACAAGATCAAAATCGATGATACGGTGGATATCGAAGCGATCGTCAGTGATACGGCGTGGGCGACGCCCGCTCGAATCATGTCCGCGATTACAAAAGATTCAGTCCGTCTGGCGCTCTTTGATGGGCGTGAACGCGTGGCACAGCATGATATTGAGCTTGCCTTCCAGGAACAAGCAATGGGTCTGGAAAATCCGATCGAAGAGATGGAAGAAGACCAGCGCAGACAGGTGGCGTACCATGAAGCCGGTCACGCGGTCGTACAGTATTACCTGCGCCCGGATGAACGTATCGTACGTGTAAGTATTGTCCGTCGTTCTGAGGCGCTTGGCTATGTATTGCCTGTTTCAAATTATGATATTTATGCCTTGCCGCTCCGCACATTTGTCGCGGATATCCTGGTTTCAATGGCTGGTCATGTGGCAACCAAGTTATTCCTCGGTGAATACTGGACCGGCGCAACAGGCGATTTCCAAAATGTGCGCGGACGGATCGCGCAATTGGCGCACTTTGGCTATTTTGGTCCTCCATTCAACATGCAAATGGGCGGAACTGAACTGCCTAATGCTCGCAATGAAGTAGTAGAACGTTTCTGGGCAAAACTTGAAGAGCAGACGGAGCAGATCCTGGCGAAACATGCTGCTGAGGTCCATGCGGTTGCACAGGCTCTTCTCGAGAAAAACGATCTCACAGGCAAACAGTGTATCGAGGTGATCCGTGCTGCGGCTGGGGAGGATGAACCTCTGGATAGCGAATCGTTGTTGAAAGCTCTCGTGGAAGAGACGATCGTCAGTGGCAAGAATGGAAATGGAAACGGAAAATCAGAAAAGAAAGCCAAGCCGAAGCGCAAGGCAGCACCAAAGCTGAAAGCGAAGAACTAAAACAAAAAACTGGCTGGGATTTTCATCCCAGCCAGTTTTTT